>JBGTCC010000560.1:0-3083 GCA_041749055.1 Thermodesulfobacteriota bacterium
CCAGCCCGGGCAAAACAATCCCCAACGGCCCCTTGGTAAGAGTCGCCAAACCCACCAGGAGATACATCGCATAGGGCCACAGCGGATGGCGCAAGAAGCCGCGGTAAATGAAATAAAACAAAATCAAACTCAGCGTCACGAAGAAACACAAGGTCATATCGACGCGGGCGTTGACCGCCTGGGTTTGATAGATCATCGTCGTCGCCAGGATGGCGCCGCCCAACAAGCCGACCCGGGCACCGAAGAGTTTGGCGCCGAGAAGATAGAGGAAAATCACCCCGAGAGTCGCGTACAGCGCCGAGGGAAATCGCAGGGTCGCTTCGTCGAGCACACCGGTAACCTGATAGGTCAGCGCCGCCGACCAATGAAACATCGGCGGCTTGGACGGGATCGCGGTGGCGCCCTTGAGCGGAAACAGCCATTCGCCGCGCTGAACAATATCCTGCACCGCCAGCCCCTCGCGCGGCTCGCCTTTGTCGAATATCGGCGTGCTGCCGAGATAGGGGAAGTAAAGAATGCCGCAAAGCGCAACCAGGAGAAGGATATAAAAAAAGGAATCGGATCGATCCGACGCAGGTGCTGCCATCAACTCATTTAGATAACCTTTTCACTAAAGTTGTTAAAGAGAACCGTGGGAAATAGGAACGGTGAGAGCATCCCGGCGTATTCGTTAGCATTGTCCTCGATTGAAAGGCTTTCTTTCACCCGGAAGGACACGGAGAACACCAAGTTCATAGAGTCGTGGATCCGAACCTTTCGTGTCTTCGTGCGCTTCGTGGTGACAATTACGAGAGCATATTGCCGCAGGTTAGTACCTGATAGAAGGGAAGCTTATTTTTTCGCCGGCGCATCCGGATTCAACACATGGCTCGGCTTGCCGGCGGCGAAGCTGACGATGTCGTCAACGACGGTCGCGTAATACTCTTCATAGCTTTCTCGGGTGACGTAACCGAGATGCGGCGTGCAGGTGACGTTGTTCATTTTGATCAATGGCTCGTCGGCGCCAACCGGTTCTTTATCGTAAACGTCGACAGCGGCAAAGCCTGGCCGGCCGGCCTTGAGCGCCTCGACCAATGCGCCCTTGGCGATTAACCCGGAGCGGCTGGCGTTGACGAGCAATGCGCTAGGCTTCATGCGGGCTAAATCGTTACTCGTGACGATGCCGTTGGTGTCCTTGTTGAGCGGCAAATGAAAGCTCACGATATCCACTTCGGCGAAGAAGTCCTCGCGGCTCTTAGCGACTTCGAACCCCGCTGCCTTTGCTCGTCCCGTCGAGCCCTCGCGTCCCCAGCAAACCACCCGCGCACCGAAGGCTTTGCCCACCCCGGCAACGATACTGCCAATCTTGCCGTAGGCGTAAATGCCAATGGTCTTGCCGCTAACGCCAATACCCAACGTCGACTGCCAGCCGCCGTTCTTCAAACCGGTCACCTCACGCGGCAAACTGCGCAGCGATGAAAGAATCAAACCCCAAGTCAGCTCCGCCGTCGCGTTGGGATTGCCCGAGCCGCCCGCTGACACGACGATCCCCTTCTCCGTACACGCTTCCAGATCGACATGGGTCGCCGCCCGCCCGGTCTGACCGATCAGTTTCAATTTGGGTAGTTTCTCGACCAACTCACGCGGGAAATAAGACCGCTGCTGAGTCAGCACCACGGCATCGGCGTCTTTCAATTTCTCCGCCAGACTCGCCACATCGTTAGCGGGGTCCGAAAACACCACCACGTCATGCCCGGCCAGCTTGGGAAAACATTTCAAAGTCTTGAAAGCATTCTGATAATCATCGATCACGGCAATTTTCATTTTAGCCTTCCTTTTTGTGCCCTTTGCGTTCTTTGCGGCCAAGTTTCCGTCTCTCAGCATTTCTTACATATCACCAAGTCCATACAGTCTGCGCGGGTTTTCCGAAAGGATCTGCCGGGTTGCCGCTTCGGATAAATCCTCGCGGCCGATAAATTTATCAAGATCGCCGGAAAATTGATCCCAAGGTTTCTCATGGGGGAAATCCGACGGCCAGATTAGCTGCGTACTGCCCATCAATGAAGCCACCGAACTCAGCGTCGACTCGCCGACTTCACAGGAATAATAGAGGTTGCCGCCGCGCATGATCTGCTTGGGCGAGCGCGTCGGTTTATGCGGCCAGCGATTGGTGCGGTGCTCGAAACTCTCTTCCAGGCGGTCCATGAGATAAGGCACCCAGCCGCAACCCGATTCGAGAAACACCACGCGCAGCTTGGGGAAGCGTTCGAATACACCGTGAATCATCATGCTGGTCAACTGCTGCATCTGTGCGAACGGATGGCTCAGCGGGTAGACGCCGGCGAAACTGGTGAAGTGGTCCAAGCCCAGCTCAGCCGCCGAGCCGGCATGGACGCCCAACGGCACGTTCAAGCGCTCAGCCGCAGCGAAGATCGGATCGAACTGCGGCAAACCGTAGCCGCGCATGGGATTCATCACCGCCGCCAGCATGCCGCCAACCATGCCCAAGTCGCGCACGCAGCGTTCCAGTTCTTTCGCGGCCTCTTGTGGCTCTTGAATCGCCAACAGCGCCACGCCTTTGAAACGCGGATTGACGCGAAGAAAATATTGGTGCAGCCAATCATTGTAAGCCCGCGCCATGATCACCGCCCAATCGGCATCGTGGATCAGGCCGATGCTCAATCCCGCGCTGGTATAGAGCACCGTGGTCGAAATGCCGCAGTGATCGAGGAACTTGACCCAGCGCTCGGCATCCGGGTGCTCGCGCTGGCGCGGCGTCAGCGCGCCGCGCATCCAGCCATCGCGGGGAAACAATACATACTCGCGTTTGCCATCTTCCTTCTGAAACGCCCCCGGCAAAAACTCCCGCAACTGCTTAACGTCTTCGATGACATGGCCGTCGGCATCAATGACTGGAAATTCTCGTTTCACTGTTGCACCTCCCTGTGAATGATAGATCCTCTATCACCACGAAGTTGTAGGGTCGAAAGATTTTTCGCCCCTACCTCAGTTTTCCGAAACCTTGGTGCGCTTCGTGTCTTCTTCGAAAATACATGTGAGGGGATGATATGCACAACGAAGAGCCTCCGGGGCTCCGTCATACC
>JBGTCC010000561.1:0-3863 GCA_041749055.1 Thermodesulfobacteriota bacterium
CCGCAGAGTTCCGGCGTTCTTTGCACGAATCCACTGCCAGGACGATACCCCAAAGCGTTAGGTCCCATTCGGCGTTCTCGCCGAGATGGCGAGCCACCGCCAAGTTCGGCGGCCGCTGAACCATAACCCGGTTGCCGGCAATCTTTGCCATTATGCACACCGCGATTGCCCGACCGCGATAAATTTCGCAGCTATGACGCATCAGAATATCGTCTTGGCTGGACCTGATATCGACGCCGTTACCTGGCCGGGGGACTGCCTTGCCTGAGCCGACCAGGGCTCGGGCTGCAGTGGGTTGGCTACGCCCATTTTCTCTAAAGTTCTCAGCCATCGCGCACGGGTTCCCCAATCGTTCCACGTGACGCCACGCACCCGCACAACCGCAAGAGACTGGCGCAGCTCGAAAGGAAGCGCTTCGAGAATGTCTTTCGAAAAATTAACTTCGGCCAGCCCCTGGTAGCAGTTTTCGGTCACGCGCGTTTCAGCGGGCGTGCCGATAGCCGTTGCAAGAGGCGCGAAGGCGCGAAAAAGCTCGGGAGTGCTGCGCTGATACAAGTCGAGAAGCGTTTTCACTTTGGCGACCATGACAAACGTATTCCATAGGGCGCCCGCCTTGATAATTCCTGCTGCTACCGCCTGCGATCGCGGCTTTTCCACGAACAGCGCAACCTTTCGGGCGCCGTCACAAGCCGGATCCTCGATCTCCTGACCCGGGACGATATAGCCGAGTTCGCTATCAGGAAACTCCGGCTCGATCCCTAATAGAACTATCTTCGCGCTGTCTCTGTGCACCAATCCGAATCCGCGCTCGACATAGCTCATGAAGCGGTCTTCTTCCAAGATAAAATGATCGGACGGAAAAATCGCCGCGACCGCATCCGGGTACTGCTTGTGGATGGCCATGAGCGGCAGCAGGATGCCCGCCGCGGTATCGCGGTTGCATGGCTGTGTTATCAAGGTTTGGCGCGGTCGCCGCGCCAGCTGGCTACGAACCTCGGAAAAATCGAGATGCTCGCGGGCGACCACGGTAAAGAGCCGCTGCGCCGCTATCAGTTTATCGGCGCGCGCGAACGTGTGCTCCAGCATCGAGCGCGAGCCGAAGAGATTGACGTACTGCTTGGGCAAGTAGTCGCCTCGCAGCTGGTAGACACTGTCGCGCAGCCGTTTGCCGTCGCCGGCTGCTAAAACGATGCCGCAGCGGACCTCGGCATCGGACCTGTCGTTCGATGTTAATTGCACGGCGATCTCTCCTCGCTCATCCGCTTGATCAACTCCAGAAGTTTGCCGAACTCGTCGGAACGGTGAAAGACGAAATCGGCGCCGCTGCTAAGCAGCTTTTCCTTATAAAGCCAGAATGGGCTATCGGCGAGCAAAACTAACACCGGCGCTCGCCTCCCCGCTTTCATCAGACGCAACTTTGCCAGTCGATCGATCGCGCCGGAACCCATGTCCAAAACCACCACGCTAGGGTCGAGCCGCGCGGTCGCCGCCGCGACGCAAATATCGCCGTCCTCCTGTCCAACGACCTCGACTCCGCCGATCGCGGAAATCATGCCGATCAGGCGCTCGCGCACGGGCGGATAACGATCCGTGACAAAAACCTTCATAAGATCAACCAATCCTCAAACGACGCGCCGGCGGGCGACACTTTGCCTGCGCTCCGGCTATACCTATCTGACGGAGTATTCGCCAACAAGTCGTTACAGAACGATTCCCGCGTAGTTTTTCCGGCTTTGGGATATCCGTTTTAGAACTACAAAAGTCTTTCGCTACAGGAGAGAATCAAGATGACTTCGGAGGCTAGTCGATGAGCTTGTGCTCCAACGCGTAGCGGATCAGCTCCGCGGTGGTCGTCATACCCATCTTTTCCAGCAAGCGAGCCCGGTAGGTGCTAACGGTTCGAGCGCTGATGAAAAGTTTTTCGCCGATTTCCTGGGATGTTTTCCCCGCGGCGATCATGCGCATGACCTGATACTCGCGATTCGAAAGCGTCTGGTGCGCCAGCTGAGGAGCGTCGGAAATCGCATTCAGGACGGTCTTTTCAGCGAGTGCTTCGCCGATATATCTGCCGCCGCTCAAAATTTTTCTAATCGCCGCTATCAGAACTTCGGGAGCTTTGCCCTTGGTTAGATAACCGGCCGCCCCGGCTTTGAGTAGGCGCAATGCCAGCTGATCTTCCGGGTGAGCGCTCAGAATCAAAATGGGCAGCTTGGGAAATTCCCGGCGCATTTCGTTCAACACCTCCAGGCCGTCTTTCTTAGGCATGGTGATGTCGAGCAGCACCACGTCCCAGCGCTGCCGGCGGGCCAGCGCTAGAACTTTTTGGCCATCGTCGGCCTCGCCGACAAGTGCAACATCGGCTTCTCGCGCCAGAATTTCTTTCAACCCCGCGCGAAAGATCGGATGATCGTCGGCGATCAAAATCTTCATGGACGCAATTCTGGAGCGCTAGCGAACGGGTATTTTCATCGTCATCAATGTGCCGGCTCTCGGCAGGGCCCGAACCTCGACAGCTCCGCCCAAAGACAGCGCCCGCTCGCGCATACCGAGCAACCCCAGCGAATTGTGCGCATAGATCCTTTGCTCGTCGATGCCTTTGCCGTTATCGCGCACCGCCAAAACCACATGCTCCGCGTCGCGCCGCAGTTCAATCACGATCCTGCTCGCGTTGGCGTGGCGCGCGATATTGGTCAGGGATTCTTGGAAGACCCGGAAGACCGCGGTGGCTCGGTCGGGGTCCATGGCGATCTCTTCGGCCGGCAGATGAGTCTCGCACACGACACCCGAGCGTTCCTGGAATTGGCTCGCTTGCCATTCGATGGCTGCGATCAAACCCAACTTATCCAAGATGACCGGCCGCAGCTCGGTAACAATCGTTTGGACATGAGCCAGCGTCGTATCGATCAGTTGCGTCATGGAGGCCAATTTCTCCGAAAACGCAGCTGGATTATTTGCCGCCCGGTCCGGCAGCAGAGACACATCCATTTTAAGCGCCGTCAGGCTGCCGCTGAGTTCGTCATGAATCTCCCGCGCAAGCCGGGTGCGCTCCTCTTCGCGCACCGTACGCAGACGCGCCGCCAGCGCGCCCAGCTCGGCTCTCCGCTCGCGATCCGTGACATCTTCGATCGCCAGTAAGATGGTGTCCGTGCCGATATCGCCGCGATGAATGCGCCGGGCATTGAGCAGTAGAGTGATGCGCCGGCGATCGGGAAAGTTATGTTCAAGGGTGAAGCCTTCGAACATCTGATTTTCGGGAAGAACCTTCTCCAGCAGGACACGCAGCTCGGGAACGTTCCACTGCTGCTCGTTCACGCTGAACAGCGAGCGCCCTTCCGCAGCTTGCGGCGCCAAGTTGAATCTCCGGTAAAAGGATTGGTTGGCGGAAACAATGTTAAAGTCGCGATCGAGCACGATCAAGGGCTCGCGCACCGTTTCGACGATGCCTTCGGCAAAGTCCCTGGCCCTTTCGGCGGCCAGCTCCAGGCGCTTCACTTCGCCGATATCGATGAAAGTGACGACCACGCCGTCGATGACGTTGTCGGTCGCCCGATAGGGCGTGACGCGCAGGAGAAACCACCCGCCGTCGAGGCTTCTCACTTCCCGCTCCTGCGGCACCAACGTGTGCAGAACCGCTTGCGCTTCATGAGCCAAATCCACGTCCGCCATGTGGGTTTTGAAGGGGCTCACAGACCTGCCGATGTCCGTATCGATCAAGTTGATGACCTTGGTCACCTCCGGGGTGAAGCGCTTGACGCATAACTGGAGATCCATGAAGAGCGTGGCAACCTTTGTGCTGTCAAGCAAATTTCTAATATCGGCAGTAGTGGACGACAGTTCCTCGATCTTTCCGTGCAGCTCGGCGT
>JBGTCC010000562.1:0-3067 GCA_041749055.1 Thermodesulfobacteriota bacterium
GCGGCCTTGAGCACCGCTTCGGTTTGCTTGCGGCGAAACTCCAGCGGCAGCCTCACGTTCTCGATCAATGCCGGCACCAGGACACGGCGCTCCGACGCGGCAGACGCTTCATTCTTGACCCACTCGGATTCAACCGAATGGATCGACCATAGGACAACCACACTCCTGGCAGTATCCAACTCACGCTCAATCACCTGATCGAAAGCCTGGCCGGCGACAATCTTGCGATCCCACCACACCGACCAACCGCGCTCGCCCAGTGCGCTTGCCAGTTTGGCCGCGCGATGGTGATCTTCACTGGCGTAGCTGATGAACACATCGGCCATGGATTACCTCATTCAAGTCGCCTATCCAGCTTAGGTTTCGTTCGCAGCAAAAGGTACCGGTACTTCGAAAGCTCAAAATACCCTGGCCCCTCGATCGACGAGCAGCCGCCGCAAAACCGACCGATGGCAGCGCGCCTCAGTTTCGCAATAACAGCCGACAGAAAAATTTGTCTGTTGTGACAGCGCAGCGAGCAGATCGAGGACTCTCCTGTTCTCTGGGCTAGCCATCTCGCTGCGATAGCGTTTGACGAAGGCAGCCCACTGACGCTTGTCTTTCGCGCTCAGCGCCAGCTTGACCGTTGCCGGTCTAGGCGAGAGATTTGGCAACCAGACATCGTACCAATTGCCCGTGGAGAACTTCGACTTGGGCACGCCGCGCGGCGGCCGGCGCACCGTACCAATGCGCAAGCCTTCGTTGGCGACCCTCTCGCTTCCGAGACGGACGATTCGAATGGCCATTTGTCCTCGACTTTCACGCTGGCAGAAAAAGCTCAGACTTGTCGCTCAATATAGCCCAAAACAGCCAACGTAGTGTAGTACGATTTGACATGCACAACCTGCTAATTAATAGTCAGCCGAGCCGAAAACATCGAATAAGGATATCGCCCCCATGCCCAAAGACCTGCGCAGTTTCATCGCCGACCTGGAAGCGAAACATCCCGAAGAAGTCGCCCGGGTAGCCAAGCCGATCTCGCCGCGCTATGAGATCACGGCTTTGCTGACGCAATTGGAAAAAGCCAAACGGTTTCCGCTGCTCTACTGCGAAAAGGTAGAGGGCGGCGATGCGCCGGTGGCGATCAACGCCCAGGCAAGCCGCAAGCTGATGGCGCTGGCGCTGGAGTGTCAGCCGGAAGAATTGGCGGCGAAGTTCACCGAGCGCCAGGCCAAACCGATGGCGCCGGTGGAAGTTAGCAACGCGCCGGTGCAGGAAGTCGTCAAGCTTGGCGATGCTATCGATCTGGCCAAAGTGCCGCTGCTCACTCACTACGATGTCAACGCCGCGCCCTACGTCACCGCCGGCATCGTCGTCGCGCCCGATCCCGACACCGGCGTGCGCAATACCAGCTACAACCGGCTGATGATGGCGGGCAAGCGCGAGCTGCGCATTTTCATGGCCATCGGCCGCCATCTTTGGACGCTGCACAACAAGATGGAGCAGCGCAACCAAGCGCTGCCCATCGCCATCGTTGTCGGCGTTCATCCGTTGTTTTCGCTAGGTGCTCAAGCGTTCACGCCGTCGACGGATGACGAATACGCGGTCATAGGCGGCATGATGAACGAACCGTTGCGTGTCGTGCAAGCCAAGACCGTGCCCGTGCTCGTGCCCGCCGACGCGGAGCTGATCATCGAAGGCAGGATATTGCCCAACGTCAGGCGCGAGGAAGGTCCCTTCGGCGAGTTCACCGGCCACGCGGTGTCGAAGGACGAACGCCCGGTGATCGAAGTGACCGCGATTACCCACCGCAAGAATTACATTTTCCAAGACGTCCACGCCGGCTACACCGAGCATAAGCTCATGGGCGCGGTGCCGCGCGAAGCGGCGCTCATCCGCGCCGTGCGCCAGACGGTGCCGACGGTGAAAAACGTCTGCATGCCGGTGTCGGGCAATTGCCGCTTTCACGCCTATATTTCCATTGCCAAGCGCGGCCCCGGTCAGGCGAAAAATGCCATCTGCGCCGCCTTCGCCGCCGACATGCTGCTCAAACATGTCGTCATCGTCGACGATGACATCGATGTCTTCGATGAAGAACAAGTGCTCTGGGCGGTGTCGAACCGCTTTCAAGCCGACAAAGATTTGGTCGTCATCGCCAACGCCCAGGGCAGCGAACTCGATCCCTCCGCCGGCCCCGGCGGCGTCAATGCCAAGATGGGCTTGGACGCGACCAAACCGCTCACCGGCTTCGCGCCGGAACTGCGCGTACCCGATGAGGTGATGAAGAAGATTAGACTGGAAGATTTCTTGCCGAAATTCGGCAAATCGTAAAGGATCGAACTACCGAGGCCGCAGCTCAGAGGTCAGAGATCGGAGATCGGACTTCTGACCGCTGACTTCTGACTTCCGTCCTCCGCCTCTTGCTATTCCAACGAGAATTTCGTGCCCACTCCCTGCGCCACCGCCCAGCGGTACGCCCAGGCCGCCGCCACCGTATCCCAGATCGCCATGCCGACCGACTCGAAGACGACGGTCTCGTTTTCACCCCCACGCCCAGGGATTTTTCCCAGGATGACATCGCCCAATTCCCCAGCGATTTTCGTCGCCGACCAACTGCCATCACCAATCATCGCCATGTAGGGCTGGCGTGGCGCTTCACCGCCGAGCAATTCTTCTTTCCAGGAGACGATGATCCGCGAGTTCGCCACCGTCTGCCGAGGCAGTTGCCCACTGGTGATGGAAACGATCAGCGCGCCCGGTTTGACCCATCCCGGTTCGATCACTGGCGCGCGCGAACTGGTCGCCAAACTGACGATCGGCTGGTTTTCAACCGCGCTCTTGGCGTTGTCGACGGCTTCGACATCGAGGTTTAGAGAATCACTCATCGACCTGGCGAACGACCCGCGGTGTTCCCTGGTCGAGCTAAAAACTTTTACCTTCTTGATTCCAGGCAGCGCCCGTGCGATGGCGACGATCTGGCCGCGCGCTTGCCGGCCGCTGCCGATAAGACCCAACGAATCCGCCCCTTTGGGCGCCAGGTAATTGGCCGCTACACCCGCCGGCGCGCCGGTGCGCCAGACATTCAGTC
>JBGTCC010000563.1:0-2748 GCA_041749055.1 Thermodesulfobacteriota bacterium
AAGCGCTCTTGCCACAGATTCAACGGTTCGCTGACATGGGAATCGGCATCGAGGATAGTTTGTCCCGCCATGATTAGTTTCTCCCGCCAAGTGTTTTTCTAAAATTCATCCACCGGGTTTATTGTGACGATGTTTTCACCACGAAGCTCACGAAGGACGCGAAGGGTTCGGATGAATTAAGTTTCTACCTTCGTGCTCTTCGTGTCCTTCGCGGTGAATGAATCAAATGAAAGGTATGCATTGTCCGAACAAAAACCTGTAGAACCCTAATGGTTCGCTCACCGGCTGTAAAAACGCCGGGCGTTGTCGCCGAGGATCGCGGTCTTGTGTTCTTTCTTGAGATCGTTGCGCTCCAGCACTTCGTCAATTTCCTCCATGCAGTTGCTCATGGAGATTTCATGGGGGAAGTCCGAGGCGAACATGAACGGTTTCGCACCGACCCGATCTATGGCGTAGGCGAGGGCTTTTTCATTGCCTTCGCAGCCGACGAAGATGCGGTCGTCTGTGAAATAATCGATGGGATGGCGCTTGAGTTTGAGGCCGCCGTATTCCAACTCGCGTTCGAGCCGGTCGATGACCAGTGGTATCCACGCCGTGCCGCCTTCCATGAAACCCACCCGCAATTTAGGAAAGCGGTCGAACACGCCGTCGACCATCATGCCGGTCATGGCGATGGCGAGGGGAAAGGGCATACCCAGCGCGCGGGTTGCGGGAAAAACCGTGTAGCTGTTAAAGCCCAGATTGATGTAGCTGCCGCCATGCACCGCCATGACACAGTTGAGTTTCTCCGCCTCTTGGTAAATCGGCCAGTATTCCTCGTGGCTGACATGGCGGGTGAGACCGTTGGATGGAATCATCGCGCCCATGAAGCCCAACTCTTTGACCGAGCGGCGCAGCTCGCTGACGGCGTCGGGAACTTTTTGCATTGGGATCAACGACACCGCTTGAAATTTGTCGCTGCGCTTCAGATAGCGCGTGTGAATGTAATCGTTGTACGCCTGGGCATAGGCCAGCGCCCAAGTCGGGTAAGCGACGTTACCGTAGGCCAAGCCCGCGGTGGGGTAGAGCACCGTGTACTCGGTGCCGGTCTTCTCTAAAAATTGCAGCCATTGCTCCGGCCCGGTGTTGGGATCGAAAGTGCCCGGCGTGCGCGGCGTGCCGTCGGCCGGCGTGTGAAAGTTGTCCAGGCTCGGAATCCAATTTCTGGTGCCGCGGTTGTTGTAAGGCGCCTTGACGAAAGTCAGGATGTCTTCGGCATTCTCCATGACATGGCCGTCGGCATCGACGTAGTTGTTGGACATAAATCCTCCTTTTGGTAGCGACTAGAGCTAGCAATCTGGCAAACGACCCGTCGCCCGTTAATCGGTAACTCTGTTTATATGGCGACTGAGCTCGGGGCGTCAAGTCGAAGACGCGGCGGCGCTATCGAAATTTTCTCATGGACTGCTAAGATGGCTTGTCGCCGGTGTTTTTCTTGGCCAGGCGGTTCGATCTTCGAGCGTTTCCGATTAAGGAGGGCTACAGTATGAAAGTCTCGTCACTCTATTGTGCCGCGAGTTTGCTTATCGGGCTTCTGGTTGCCGGCTGTTCAACGACGACGCCGATCGTCATCAGTGAATGGCGCAATCCGGCCTATACTTCGGCTTCGTTCTCAAGGATCATGATCGGCGGTTTGGGTGGAGATGTCAGCACGCGGCGCAACTTCGAAGATGAATTCATTTTCCAGCTGCGTGCTGCCGGCGCCGATGGCGTGGCGAGCTACCGCTACCTCCCCGAAGGCAGCGATGCCGATGAGAATAGGCTCAGAGATGCCGCGCGCAAGGCCGGCGTGGATGCGCTGATATTGACGCGCTTGGTCAGGGTCGAGGAGATGACGCAATACAGTGGCTCCTTAGCCCCGCCGATTTCATTCGGTGTCTTCGGGTCCAATGTCGGCGCCACCTGGTCCGGCCTCGGCGGGGCGCCGAGCGCTTACCGTGTCAATGAGTACACTGCGGAAACGGCGCTGCACGATATCGCCAAGAACGAGGTGGTCTGGAGCATCACGACCAAAACCAGCGAGACCGACGGCGGGCGAACCGCGATCAAAAGCACCGTCGAAGCGGTGGTAAAGTCGCTCGCCGAGAAAAATCTATTGCGCAGGCAGCAGTGAGCGGGAAAGGATCTACCGCAGAGGCCTAGCGCGGCAGAACCGTGATCGAAAAGCAGAATGGCCGCACCCTACATGCGTTCTCTGATGTTTTCAATGCACCCTTTAGTAAAGAACTCAGAGATTGATGCAGCGTCGGGATGACACGCTCGTTAACAGTTCGCTAGTAACGAAAGATGCGGCAGCGTATCTATTCGTTTACAGCCAGAGCCCTGCCCTGCGCCTCATCCAATATACACTTGTCGTTCTTGGTCGATTTTCTTTCCATATTCGCAGGAATTCGGGCGAACTATTTGACGTGAACCTCATGGCACGGTGGTTGCTGAGTTCATGAAACAAGAAGGATACTTTCGGTCTGGTGACTAGAGGTTACAGATACATGCGGAATTGTTCTTGTCGACAGCTGGGTGGCGGTTATCGCTTCCGTCAGAGAGAAGGGTGTTTAGATTTCCTATGCAACAGACTTCTTCCAAGGAGGATACCCATGGGTCGCTTCTTCCGGTCGATTCAATCGTGGAGGGACCTCGGACGGCGTACCGCGTCTATGGTTGTCCTCTTGTCCCTGCTGATGAGCGCCTGCATGACCTATCGAGTGGATA
>JBGTCC010000564.1:0-3125 GCA_041749055.1 Thermodesulfobacteriota bacterium
GACTGTCCGCGCGCCCGTTCTACCAAGCCGACCAGCTCAAACCCAGGGCAATCGATAACCACGCGGTGATGGTCGCGGACGCTGAAGAATTCTCTGATCTTTCCGTCAATTCGAAACGGGCTCCCCGGGCGTGGAACGGCCGGCGCGACGCGCACAGCGTTGGCGCGGATGCAGAGAATTACCCGCGCTCCCACGGGAAAATTTCCCGATACCGATATCGCCAGTGCGCCGATCGCAACTGTAGTGGCTTTTCCATCCGACGCTTCGACGATTCCCGTCAGGCGATTTTCGAAGCCGACAATTGCGGCGACCAGATCGTTTAACGGACTGTTAAAAACCTCCTGCCGGCTGCCAAGTTGCATCAAGCGGCCGCGATCCAACACAGCGGTGCGTTGGCCAAGGGCGTAAGCCTCATGGCGGTCATGGGTAACAAGAACCACGGTGATTGCCGTACCCTTGATGGTTCGGTGAAAATCCCGCAGCAAGGCCTCCCGGCTGCTTGGGTCCCAGGCGGCGAAGGGTTCGTCTAGAAGAAGCAGCTCGGGCTCGACGACCAGGGCGCGGGCCAAGCTCGCGCGCTGAGCCTCGCCGCTTGAAAGAGTGCGCGCCGAACGCTCAGCCAAATCGCCAATCCCCAATCGCTCCAACCACGGTATGACCCGGCGTTGTACCTCTGCCTTCGCGACGCCGCGCAACCGTAGCCCCAGTGCCACGTTGCCGTAAACGCTGTCATCGATTAACAACGGTTGCTGAAACACCGTGGCGATGCGCCGCCGCAACGATAGCGGATTTCGGTAGCGCGCCGCGAGACCGGGGAACTCGACGACTCCCCGGTCCACCGCCTGCAACATGGCCATAACCCGCAAGAGCGTCGATTTGCCGGCGCCGTTGGCGCCGACCACCGCCAATATTTCGCCGGCGCCGACGTCAAGCGCTGGAATGTCCAGAGCCGTGGTCGCGCCGTAACGAACCACAACATTGCGCAGATTTAAGAAACTCTCGGCCACCGCAGCGGCTCCCGCTGTTGCACTCGCGTCAGCAAGAAATTTATCGCGAAGGTGAGCAGGAGCAGAATCACGCTGAGCGCGATGGCAATGTCAAAATTACCCTTGCCAGTTTCCAAAACCGTGGCGGTGGTGAGAACACGAGTCTGGCCGCGTATATTGCCGCCCACCATCATCGACGCGCCGACCTCGGAGATGACACCGCCGAAACCGGCCATGACTCCGGCCAAGAGCGGCAAGCGAGCTTCCTTGCATAACAGCCAGAGCAGTTGCGGTTTGGACGCGCCGATGCCGAGCAATTGCAAGCTTAGCTGGGGGTCGAGGTTTTGAAAACTCGCCAGAGTTAAGCCGGCGACGATGGGCAGAGCGATCACTACTTGGGCGAGTACCATCGCGGTGGGCGTATAAATCCATTCGAGAAATCCCAACGGCCCGCTGCGCCAGAGCATCAACGACACGAATAGCCCGACCACCACCGGCGGCAATCCCATGCCGGTGTTGACCAAGGCAACGACCAGGGAGCGGCCGGCAAAGCGCGTCAATGCCAGCAGGACTCCCAGTGGCATGCCCAACAGCAACGCAATAAAGGTCGCCGTCGCCGAAATCTTTAGCGATAGCCACGTGATCGCCCAAATCTCGCCGTCGAGACCGACGACAAGTTCAAATGCCTTGAGGATACCTTGGCCGAGCAGTTCCAAGTTAGACTCCGAGCTCGTGCTCTTTCATCCCGGCCGCCGGGACGAACAGCGACTGGCCAAACTTGTCGACACCGAAGCCTTGAATGATTTTCTGCGTGCGCGGCGCGACCATAAAATCGCCGAACGCCTTGCCGCCGACCCCATTGACCCGCGGCCCGTTGGCCGGATTCACTTCGAGCACCGAATAGACGTTTAACAAAACCCGATCGCCTTGGGCGAAAATCGCTAAACCCAAATTCTTGTTCAGCGCAAGGTAACTTGCACGGTCTGTGATCGTATATCCGTTACGTTCATTGGTGATGCCCAGCGTCGCGCCCATACCCTGACCCGATTCAATGTACCAAGGAGCTTTGGGCGCAAGCCCGGCGAGCTTCCACAACGCAAGCTCCATGTTGTGTGTGCCGGATTTGTCGCCGCGCGAGACAAACGTCGCTTTCGCCTGCTCGATGGCACGGAGCGCTGCGGCCGCCGATTTCATGGCGCGAACTTTCGCCGGATCTTCCCTGGGCCCGACAAGGATGAAGTCGTTATACATTACCAGCCGCCGATTCAGCAATTTCCCCCGACTTACGAAATCTTTTTCTAAACTCGGCGCATGGGCAAGGACGACATCGGCATCGCCGCGCGCCGCCAAGATCAACGCTTGACCGGTGCCCACCGCCACGGTTTTCACCGCGTAGCCGCTCGCTTTCTCGAAATGCGGCGTCAAGACATCCAGCAAGCCTGAATCCTGCGTGCTCGTCGTGGTCGACAGAATCACACTGCGCGACTGGGCGAAGCCCGGCGAGGCGCACCAGATCAGCGCGAAGGGAATCGTCCAGAGCGAGAGCGATCGTCGCAGGGTTCGATCAAGATGGTTCACCTAAGCCTGCTTGCCTTCACCAAAGATCCAGTGCCGCTTCATGCGCGCACCATAGGTCAAACCGAAACGACGCTTGGCCACCTCGGTGATCACGCTGACCGCCTCGTCGGCTGAGTCGGTGACGGTGATCCGTTCGAGATCGACAGCGTCGATGGTCCGCGCTTTCACCAGCCGCTCGGACATGAATTCGAGCAATGGCGCCCAAAACTCCTTGCCCATCAGAACCAATGGAAACTCACGAATCTTCGCGTTCTGAATCAAGGTCGCGGTCTCAAAAATCTCATCCATCGTGCCAAAACCGCCGGGCAAGGCGATGAAAGCATAAGAGTATTTCACCAGCATGACTTTGCGCACGAAGAAATAGCGGAAGGTCACCCAGTGATCGAGATAAGCATTATGTTGCTGCTCCTGAGGCAGAATGATATTGCAGCCGATCGAGCGGCCGCCAACATCTTTGGCGCCACGATTGGCCGCTTCCATGATCCCTGGCCCGCCGCCGGTCATCACGGTGAAACCGGCGGTGGCCAGACCGGCGCCGACCTGGCGCGCCATGCGATAGTA
>JBGTCC010000565.1:0-2332 GCA_041749055.1 Thermodesulfobacteriota bacterium
ATGAGCAAACCTAATCCTTCGGGGCCGATCTTGAGCACGTCCTTTTGAAACACCGGCATGAGGGTTTGATAGGGCACGGCGAATATCCGCGGCACGTACGCGAGCGCCATGAGTGCGAACACCGCCGGCGTCGACCAGACATAAGCGAAACCTTCCTTGAGATTGGCCAGAGCTGAAGTGTGTCTGGCTTCGGCGCGCTGGGGCGGGACATTCATTCGATAAATCATCCATAGCACACCGGCGTAGGCCAGAGCTTGGACGAAAAAATTCTCGGCCGCGCCAACCCACGCGATCAGCGCTCCGCCCAACGCCGGGCCGATCACTTTCATCATATTGAAGCCGCCGGAGTTGATCGCCACAGCGTTGGCGAGTTCCTCTTTGGGCACCGCACTGGGAATCAAACTCATGCGCACCGGCTCGGTGATGGTCCAAGCGACGCCGGTGATCAGGGTAAAAACAAAAATATGCCAGACATGCAGGTAAGGTGACCAGACCAGGCCGCCGAAGATGACGGCGGTGGCGATCAACACCCATTGAGTGCCGATCAAGAGCTTTCTCCGGTCCATGCGATCGGCGGCGACCCCCGCCATCGGTCCGGTGATTAGGAACGGCAGCGCGCGCAATCCGTTGAGAGCGCCGAGGAGCACCGAATTGCCGGTGAGATCGTAGAGCAGCCAGCCCAATGTGACCTGCTGTACCCACTGGCCGGCGCTCATCATTACCGTGCCGGTCCAGAGATAACGAAAGTCGGCGTGGCGCAACGACGAAAAGGTGCGCAAGCGAGAGCGCGGCGGAGTTGCGATAGTCGAGCTATCAAGCGGTGGTGCTAGTTCATCGTCCAAGTGTCTAGTTTCCAAAACCGGATAATATCACGAAATCTCGGAAGTTCACGTCGTTGGGAGAAATCAGGTGGTGTTTCAATTTCACAAAAATCTTGTAGGGGCGACCCTATGTGGTCGCCCGTCCGAGAGGGCGGAGACGCAGGTCCGCCCTTACATGGACGCGTCGTTGAGTCTAATTGAACCGCTACAGCGCCACCGCGCCGAGCTTGCGGCCTTGGCGTCTCGCGCATCGCCTTGGCGGCGATAATTTCATTGCAGCGCGTAGAACCGCTTGGCGTTCGCGCTGAGGATCTTGCGCTTGGCTTGCTCGGATAAATCTTGGCGTTGCCAGAACTCGGGGATGTCGATCGCGAATTCGCCGGCTTGGCGTTCGTGGGGGAAGTCGGTGGGATACATCACATGATCTTCACCGAGCTCGCGGACGACGGCGTCGAGGGTCTTTTCGTCGGTCTCGAACGTGACATAGATGTTGCCGCGCTTGAAATACCCGCTTGGTTTAACGCTCAATGGGAAATGTTTGCGCTTGCGGTCGATGTGAAATTTCTCGTCCAGGCGATCCATCATGTAGGGAATCCAGCCGGCGCCGGCTTCGAGAAAGCCGATTCTCAGCTTGGGAAATAAATCGAACACGCCGTCAAGGACCACGCTGGTGAGTTGGATCATCTGGGCGAGCGGATGTTCGAGGGTGTGGATCATCGACATGGTCTGCAAAAAATCGAAGCCCAAGCCGCGGCTGACGGCGCCGTGCACGGTGAGCGGCACGTTGAGCGCTTGGGCTTCCTTGTAGATCGGGTGAAAGTCTTGGTGGCCGTAGCCTTTGTTGAGCATCGTCACCGCCGGCAGCAGGCCGGCGACCATGCCGAGTTCATTGACAGCGCGGCGAAGCTCACTCGCCGCTTCTTGCGGGTTGTGCACCGGCAGCATGGCGACGCCCTTCAGGCGCGAGTCGACTTTGCAGTAGCGGTGGTAGAGCCAATTATTGTACATGCGCGCGACCACGCAGGCCCAGTCCGGATCTTGGATCAAGCCGAAGGAAAGGCCGGCGGTGGGATAAAGCATGGCGGCACTGATCTGCGAGCCGTCGATGAAGTCGATCCACTCCTTGGCGGAGATCCGCGTGACTTTATTCAAACCGCGGACGAAGCCGCGCGGCCAACCGTCGAGGGAAGGAAAGATTGAAAAAACTCCCGAGCGCCGGTGGCCGGTGTATTCGCCGTCGAAGTATTCTTCCAGCTCCGCGTCGGTCTCCAAGACGTGACCGTCGGCGTCTATGACTTCTACTTCGTTCATCACCAGATGCTCCTAGACTGTCTGAAGGGTATCGTCTCGTTGGCTTAGCATCCGGCCGCGATTTCTGTCAACGCCGCACTGCAAAATCCATCATTCCCGTTCTATAGTGAGGTGCGTCATGTTCCATAGAACTAAGGCAGCTCGACCGGCTATCGTATTTCTCGGCTTTTGGATACTGCTCGGCGCAGGACAGGCGGTGG
>JBGTCC010000566.1:0-5310 GCA_041749055.1 Thermodesulfobacteriota bacterium
GATCTTCTCTCGCGCGTTCTCCGTGAACTTACCACTGATCGCGATGATGAACGTCGAAATGAATCGCGGATCCTTCGATCCGAGTTCGTAGTACGGCATCGCGAAGGCGTCCGCGATCTGCCCCAACATCTCATCAACCGCTGCGTTCACGGCACCGCTGACGTCCCCGGCCTTTGCTTGCAGACCATAATGTCGGTGATGACCGAACGGTGTGCCCTCGGAAAACGTGAAGTCATTACCATACTCTTTCTTGCCATGCGTGTACCTCACAAACATAAAGCCCATTCGCCGCAAGAGCGGGTACAAAAGCTCCCGACAGAACAGATCCTCATCTTTCTCGTATTCGTCTTTCCACGCAAGTCCGGATAGCGCCACCTCGGCGGCGTGCAGAAGCACCTTGAGGTCTGTCGCCGCCGCTTCGATGCTGCCTAGCAAGGAATCACCGAGCGCGACGACGCGTTCGAGGGTGATTCCCTTTCAGTCGTCCTCCAGTTCGATGTGCGTGATCTTCCAAGTGTCGTGGTGCGCAGCCTGATCGCGAATCGCAGCGAGAAATGTTGCCAGGCCAAACTGCCCCTCCCAATACTTGTTAGGGGTGTGGCATTTAAACGACAGGGCCATGCCGTTCCGGTCAGCGGCGAGCTCCAGCTCGTGAAATAGAAATGTGCCGAAGCCGTCTTCGCTATGAATCTGGATGGTGAGGGCGTCGGGTAGTTCTTGTGCGGCTTCGTTCGCCAAATCCGCGAGGTCGCACTGAACAAGGATATAGTCGTCGCCAGCGTCAAGGATTTCTGCGTCCTTACCACCGAGCAGTACGGCCACATCATCGTTCTCTCGATGAACCTCGATCATGGGTTGCGGTTCCTCTCTCACAGCGAGAAACTTAACTCCGCTCACTCAATTCCCCGGCAACACCGCGCGCATCACTCGCATTAAATTGCCGCCAAAAATCTTTGCGATCGCGTCGTCGGAATAATTGCGCCGCTTGAATTCCGCCGGCAAATTTTCTTGATCGAGCAGTTTCACGCCGATGCCGCCGCGCCGCACCACGCGGTCGTCGCGCCAATCGCGTTTTTTTAGTTCCGCAGCGTAGGAAGGCAGATAGGGCGCGATGCGCTTGGTGTCTTTGTAGGAACGATGGAAATCGTCCTGCGCCGCCACGCCGATGTGATCGATACCGGCGAGCTTCACGCAGTGGTCGACCCAATCGACATATTCCGCGACGCTGGTGTTGGCGCGCACGTCCTGGCAGATCACCCCGCCCTTCTTGGCCACCGCGACGATGAGCGGATCGGGGGCGCTGCGCGGCCGGTTGAATAACGTCCGGCTGGTGGAGTGGCTGAAGATCACTGGCTGCTCCGACAGCTTAAGCGCTTCCAAGGCGGTGCGGTCGCCGGAATGAGACAGATCGATGACGATGCCCAGCCGATTCATGCGCTTGACCGCTTGGCGGCCAAGGGATGTCAGACCCGTGTCGACCTCGCTGGCATGACCGCAGCCGTAGTAGCTGTTCTCGCTGAAGGCCAACGATAGACAGCGCAAACCAAGATCGAAGAAAGCGTCGAACAGACCCAAGCTGTCGCTCAACGCTTTGGGATTTTGCAGGCCGAGCAGAACGCCGACTTTGCCGCGATGCTCAGGACAATCGATATCCGCGGCACTACGCAGGATGTAGGCGTGGGGATGCTCGCGCACGATCGCTTTGACGCTTTCAAAGTTCTCGATGCTTTCCAGTGTGTCGTCCCAAGTGAGATTGCCGGTGCAGCCAACCACCGCGACCCCTTGACTGCGCAGTTGATCGAGAAAAGCCGCCGACAAGTCTTCCGGCCAAGGCGCGCCGAGACAATTCACCGCATAGGATTGCCCCTCGAGTGAACTCATCGCTTTTCTCCCTTATTTAATCCGGTACACGCGCGCCGCCGTGTCGTGAAACAATGCGGCGCGTTCGCTAATCGAGTAGTGCTGGCTGATTTTCTTGAAAGCGTTCCAAAGATTGACGTAACCGTTGGAGGACTTCTCTACCGGAAAGTTACTCTCGAACATGCAGCGCTCGACGCCGAATTTCTCAACGCATTGTTCGAAATAGGGCGTTAAGATTCGCGCCAACTCTGGCGACGACGGTTTCTCTGAACGCTCATGCCAGTCGTAACCGGAGCGCAGGGAACCGACGCCACCGAGCTTTACATTAACGTTTGCACAACCGGCAACGACGGCGATGTCGCGGCACCAGTCGCGAAACACCTCATCGCGCTTGCCCGAATAGGGGCCGACGCCGAGCGGCGCGCCGATATGATTGAGGATCATCGTGACGCCGGGAAAGCGTTGCGCCAGTTGCGCCACTTCGGGCAACTGCGGATGATAAACCCACGCGTCGAAACTCAAGCCAAGTTTTTCCAGCGAGGCGAAGCCGCGGCGGAAACCATCGGCGGCGAGCAATCCTCGCGCCGCCTCGCTCCGCAGCGCGTCACTGGCGTCCCAAGTCGTCGAGTGGCGAATACCGCGGAAGCGTTTCGGGCTCGCCGCCAATTGGGCTTCGAGCACCGGCGCTACCGCGTCGCCGAGGGTGAGATTGGCGTGGCCGACAATGGCGGCCGCGATGCGCGTAGTGATTGCTCGGTTCGCGGCAACTTGGCTGGCCATCGCTTCGAGAAATTCGACTTCACCGACCGGTTTCAATTCCTCGGCGCCATCGACTCGATATCCGTAGCGGCACTCGATGGCGACGGTCGAAACCACGTTGTGGCCGCTGCGCAGATCGACGAGTAAATCGTCGAGCAAATAATCATGCGGCGGCCGCTCCCAGAGATGATGGTGGGCATCACAGATCGGCAGCGCGGGCTCTAATGGCGCTTCGATCTGGAGCGAATCGGAGTCTTTCAGGCGTCGATCTTCCATACCTCGATCCTCGATTTGCCTATTAGCGAATATGCCAGGCACGCGGCAACAGGATGTGAATACCCAGCATCGCCAACGCGCCCGCGCTGCCCATCAATACCACCGCCCACTGCGCACCAGAGAACGCCGCGAGCGAGCCGATGATCATGCTGCCGACGGTCATCACCACCTGGCTCATGTGAAACAGCGCGATGGTGCGGCCGCGCAATTGCGGCGGCGAGTAGGTTTGAATCACCGTCTGCACCAGCGCGTGGGTACAGACATTGGCTAAGCCGATAATAATCATCAAGAACATCGCCAGCTGAAACCATGGCGAAAACGCGAAGGCCGCGGCGCCTAGTCCATAAACCGCCGCGCCGCCCAACATGATCTTGCCGCGCGGCAGGCGATCGCCGAAGCCGGCGATCATCACCGCGCTGCCGAGCGCGCCGACGCCCATGGCCGTCAGCAATAAGCCTTGGCCGGAGGCGCCGACTTGCAGAATATCGCGGGCAAACACCGGCAAGAGCGTCGTGAACGGCACGATGAACAACGCCGCCAGCATGGCGATCAACAGCGCCGTGCGGACGTTTTCATTTTGCCAGCTAAATTTCCATCCTTCGACGATGCTGCCGCGTAAGGAAAACCGCTGCGCGCCATGGCCGCCGGTGGGGGCGGCGCCGGCCTCGATGTCGCTCAAGCGCAGAGTCCAGAAGGTCGCGAGTAAATAAAAAATCGCCTGCACGGTGTAGGCCCCGCCCGTGCCGCTCCACGAGATCAACACGCCGGCCAAGGCCGGGCCGAGGCTGCGCGCGACGTTGAAGATCATCGAGTTGAGACCGATGGCGTTGGTCAAATGGCTCGCCGGCACGGTATCGGTCATGATCGCCGCCCGCGCCGGCTGGTGAAAGGTTTGCACCACCGCCATGCCGAAAGCGCTGACGTAGACATGCCATGGCTCAACCGCACCGTATAATATCAACAACGCCAGCGCCGCCAACATGGCCCCGTCGGCGATCTGGGTGATGAGGATTTGCTTCTTGCGCGAGTATCGGTCGGCGACGCTGCCGGCGATGGGCGAGAGAAACAGGATTGGGATCGCCTGCACGCCGCGGATCAGGCCCAACTGCACGGTGGAATCGGTCAATTCATAGATTAGCCAGCCGCGCGTCACCTGGTCCATCCAGAACGACATGGAACCGAACACATGGCCGAACCAGAGCAAGCGGAAATCGCGGTAGCGCAGAACTTCGGCGGCAGGATGTCGAGTTAACCAATCCAGCGGACGGCGGCGAGGCGGCGCTGCGGCGGTTGCGGCCTCGGCATCGAGTGAATCGCGAAGGCTTTCCTTATCGCCCGGAACGGAGCTCAGGACCGACTCCCGAATGACTGGCGAAAACGCATGATCTTTTGCCTATAACACGAGCGAAATGATCGCGTCCAGCGGCGAATGAGGATTGTGTCGAATGGGGATTGAGAGGAGCGAGAATCTCGGCACGGCCGTGAGACTTGGATAGCGCGATAACTGGCGCGAACGCTAGCGAAGGAGCGACCTCACGCTCTACGCTGCCTGCGAGACCGATGGACTGTTGCCCGACCGGCGCTTTTCCATCATGAAGATCTGCACCGAAAAATCGTAAAGACTCGGGGCGCTAAATTCTTCGGTCATCAACTCGCCGGTGGGCATTTTATACTGCACGGTGAAGGACGAAATCATGCCTTCGTAAGCCGTCCGGTCGAGCCGAATCAATTGGCCGCCGCGCCGGTCGACGATGGCGCCGACGGTGCGCAGTTGCTCGGAGAGCTTGAGGAAATCGGCACGCGCCGTGGCGAGGGTGCGCTTAGCTTGGTTGAGCTCGTCGAGCCGCAACAACCCCTCGATGGAAAAGCGCAACTCAGTCGTGGTGTACCCCGCGGCTATGTTCTTCGATTTGAGACGCTGCCAAAAACCCGCCTCAACATCACCGTTGGCGCTGCTGGTGCACAGGCCGATGACATCGACACGATTCGCTTCCACCCAGAGACAGCAGGTGGAGATCCCCTTGGCTTCGAGCTCCTGGCCAACCACACGGAGGATCCGCGAGTAATCGAGAGCCGCGCCGCCGTCGGCATTTCCCAGGCTCGGCGATTTCTTGACTATGCTGTTTTGCATTTCCATTTTTATCTTCTCCGCTCTCACAAGTTCAATCGGTGCGCGCGGAAATAACTTTAACCATGCGTTAAATAGATCTCGGCAATAACGTTCACCAGCGCCAGAATTCCGCCACCGTCGAAGAGTTGACGGCACGGCAGCGGCATTTTGACCGTGGAGATAAGCCGCGAAGCGATACGTCGCGCAAAAACAGCGCAGCCATGAGGGCGCAGCGGTTATGCCTATTCCAAACGGTCATCCTGAAGGAAGTTATCGCAAGTCTCATTCCATACAGCGCCAGCGGC
>JBGTCC010000567.1:0-2699 GCA_041749055.1 Thermodesulfobacteriota bacterium
GATGAGATTTGGGACACCGCTTACGTCCGCGGCGGCCATAAGGAGTTCGGCACCCGCGGCATCGGCGTCGTGGCCCTGAGCGGAGTCGATATCGCGCTTTGGGATATCCTCGGAAAGGTGCGCAACGTGCCGCTCTATCAACTGCTTGGCGGCAAAGTACGCGACAAAGTACCGGTTTACGCCACCGCGCTCTACCCAGAAGAACCGTCAAAAGTTGCCCGCCGGGCGCGCGACTTCGCCGATCAAGGTTTTCACGGCGTAAAAATCAAAGTCGGCTTCGATCTGGATCAAGATATCCGCATCGTCCGGGCCGTGCGCCAAGAGCTGGGTAAAGATTTCATCGTCATGACCGACGCCAATCAAGGCTACAGCATCGAGGTCGGCATCAAGGCCGCGCAGGCCTTCGCGGACGCTGGCGCTTTTTGGTTGGAGGAGCCGCTCTTCGTCGAGGATATAGCAGGCCATGCGATACTGCGTGAACGCGGCAATACGCCCATCGCCGTCGGTGAAAATCTGCACATGACCTATGGCTTCGAGAATTTCATCCTGCGCGGCGCTGTGGATTTTATCCAGCCGGACGTGGCGCGCGCCGGCGGCATTACCGAAATTCGCAAGATCACCGCATTGGCGGCCAAGCACAAAGTGCCGGTATCGTTTCATACCTGGGGCGACGGCGTCGCGTTGGCGGCGAGCGTCCACCTTTCCGCGGCGCTGCAGGATTGCATCGTCATGGAGCTTGATTACACCTACAATCCGTTGCGCGAAGAGCTACTGCGCGAGCCATTCAAAGTTGACAACGGTTATCTAACGCCCAGCGACAAACCAGGATTGGGCATCGAACTGAATCAGGAAGCGCTGCAGCGCTTCGCCTTCGCTGGCTCTGAAGATATGGCGATCCGGCAGAAAACCTTGCGCTAACTCGGGTCAAAATAAAGCTCCTGCCCTGCGATGAATCGCGAATACAGCTGTATTGCGCTTTCTGACAATTAGCCGGTAATAACCCAAGGGTTTCTGTCCCTCTTCGAGCAAGCAGCGTCGATCACTCGACGGTACTTGCTTGGCTTCAACACCGGACCCGCCTAAGATTTCTGCGCCTGCTGTGCCGGTTCCGGTTCTCGTCTAACAACCCGTCATGCTATGACTGACGCAAGCTGGCTTCTGTGTAGTCGCGGCGGTCGAATCTCTTGAGAGAAACAGGATGTCGCGATAGCCGGTGGTGATTGCATAGATATCCTGAAAGAAAACGATGACCGATGATAGCCAGCCAGGCAATTCTCAACCGATTCATGCTTTCAACTTCGGTTGTCTTGGACCGGAGAGCTGTTAAGATTATCCGGCTCCATGTACCAGGAAGACACCATAGCCGCGATCGCTACGCCGCCAGGCGAGGGCGGTCTCGCCGTGGTCCGAATCAGCGGACTCGATGCGGAGAAAATTGCGCTGCGGATTTTTACCCGGCCGCACAATCGCGACGGTAAACTCCGTTCGCATACCCTCTACCATGGGCAAATCAGCGATCCCAAGGATACGCAGCCGATTGACGAAGTACTGCTCACGATCATGCGCCAGCCGCGCAGTTACACCGGTGAGGATGTTGTCGAGGTACACTGTCATGGCGGCAACTTCCTGGTCAGAGAAATACTCGCTCTAATCTTGACTCACGGCGCGCGCCAAGCAGAACCCGGCGAATTCACCAAGCGGGCATTTCTGAATGGTCGCGTCGATCTCGCCCAGGCCGAGGCGGTACTCGATCTCATTCGCGCCAGGACCATGAAGGGCGCGCAGCTGGCGTTGAATCAGGCCAGCGGTGAATTGTCGAAGTATGTCGGCGAGCTCCGCGAGGAGCTGCTCGACATCATGGTCCAGGTGGAAGCCGCCATCGATTTCCCGGAAGAGGAAATCGAGCTCCTCCAGCGTCACCGCTTGGTCGAAAAGATTGCTGCCCTAATCACAAAAATCAACGCTATTTCAGATAGTTATGAGTGGGGCAGGCTATTTCGCGAAGGCGCCACGGTATGTATTTGCGGCCGCCCAAATGTCGGCAAGTCAAGCTTGTTGAACGCTTTGCTGGGTACTGGCAGGGTCATCGTCACGCCGGTTCCAGGGACCACGAGAGATGTGATAGAAGAATCGCTGAGCTTGGACGGTCTACCGATTGTCATTTGGGATACCGCCGGGATCAGAGACACCGACGACCAGATTGAAAAGCTTGGCGTCGAACTATCCCGTCAGCACTTGGAGAAGGCGGATGCTGTGTTGGTTGTGATCGATGGCTCCGTCGAGTTAACTCCAGAGGATTGCGTGTTGCTGCAAAACATCGGTGCCAAGAAAGTTGTGATTGCCGTAAACAAAAGTGATTTGCCGATAGTTGTCGACCTTCGCTCAATCTCGGAAACCCAGCAATTTAAAATAGTCGGAACCTCGGCAAAATCCGGCGCCGGAATTGACTCACTGAAAAGAACCTTGCGTGAACTGATCCTCGGCTGCGCAATTGAATCGCCGGTAACCGTAACCAACCTGCGCCATCGAAGTGAGTTAATTCGTAGTGCCGATGGTCTAACAC
Source organism: Thermodesulfobacteriota bacterium (assembly GCA_041749055.1). Classification (GTDB taxonomy): domain Bacteria; phylum Desulfobacterota; class Binatia; order UBA9968; family UBA9968; genus DP-20. The sequence continues at coordinate 2,564 of JBGTCC010000567.1, forward strand.
GCGCGACCGAGACCCTAAACCAAGGCATGCCACCGGAACTAGCCGCCGTTGATCTTAACGATGCTCGCGAAGCCCTCGAAGAAATCATTGGCGTGGTGCGCAACGACGATATTTTAGAACGTATATTTAGTAGTTT
>JBGTCC010000568.1:0-3935 GCA_041749055.1 Thermodesulfobacteriota bacterium
ATGGCATGAATCCCGACCGCGATGTGACGATAATTCAGGCCGGCGATTTGAACGCGGCGGCGGCGATGCTCAAGACCAAGGCGATCTATGCGGCGCCATTCTCGAGCCCGGCCAATCTACGGGCTCAGGAGACCGGCGCCCGCTCGCTGCTCAACATGGGCACCGCCGGCGTCTATTTCCCGCACGATGCCTTGATGGCGCGCCGGGCGTTTATTAATAGCAATGAAGATTTTGTCCGCCGGGCGACTCGCGCCTATTCGGAAGGTGTGCATCGCTTGTTTACCGATCCGGCGGCGGGCAAGCGGGCGGTGCGCAAGTACGCGCGTACCAGCGATGCCAAAATCGTCGATGCGGTCTATCAATACGCCATCGATTACATCGAAAAGATTCCCTACAACTCGCGCGAAGCGGTACAGGAAGTCTTGAATCAAGCGGCGGTGCGCAATCCCAAGGCGAAGGACGCCAAGCCGGAAAGTTTTTACGATGACAAGTATATCCGTGAGTTGGATAGTCAAGGGTTTTATAAACAGCTGTGGAAATAATTGATAATAAATAATGGAGAATTAAAATTAGCGCGGTGGCTTTGCGATCGATTTCAACCTTTCCGTAACAGGAGCTATTTTATGAAACACCTGATGTTGGCTTTCTTGCTCGTGAGTTTGTTGATGGCTGCTTCGCTGAGGCAATCCGGTGCCGCTGAGACGCGCATCTCTATCGGCGTGACCGAGACTATGGACACTTTCAATCCGTACGCCGACAGCGTGTCCCTCATGTACAGCGTGTGGTGCCAGGTGCTGGGTTGTCTTGGCACCTATGATTTTGACAAGGGGCAGCATGTCGGCCTAGTGGTCGAGCGCTGGGAAGTTAAAGACCCCAACAACTGGATTTTTCATGTGCGCAAGGGTCTCAAATTTCATAATGGCACGCCGGTGACGGCGCACGACATTGTCCATTCCATGGGCCGGACGCGCAAGGACCCGCAGAGCAAGCAGACGCAGAACATTGCGGCGGTGGCGAGCGAGAAGGCGCTCAACGACTACACCGTTCAAGTCACGACGAAGATTCCCACCGCGCCGCTGCTCGATTATCTCTTCGACCGGATCATCGTCACCAGTAAGGACCTCTATGACAAGCATGGCGCGGAAATCGCCGACAAGCAGTATCCTTCCGGCGCCGGACCGTACAAATTCCGCGAGTTGATCCCCGGACAACGTCTGGTGATCGGCAAAGACAAATCCCATCCGATGTGGAAACAATATCCGCAGGCGCCCGATGAAATCGTTTTTCGCAACATGCGCGAACCGGAGCAGCGGGTGACGGCGCTGTTGAATAACGAAATCCAGATCGCCCAGTTCGTACCGCCGCATCTGCGCGAGCGGGTCGAGCGCAGCGCCAATCACAAGATCGTCAAGTTTCACACCGCTGAAATCATGTTTTTGGGCATGATGCCGAAAGTGAAACCGTGGGATAATAAGTTAGTGCGCCAAGCGGTCGCCTACGCCATCGACCGTGATACGATTATCAAGACAATATTGCGCGGCGAGGCGTCGCGCCTCGACGGGCCGATTGGCGAGGGCCAATACGGCTACGATCCCAATCTCCAACCGAAGTACACTTACAATCCGGAGAAGGCCAAAGAACTTTTGAAACAAGCCGGCTATGCCAACGGCGTCGACGTCGAACTGCAAACTCCGGTGGGACGCTACACGCTGGACAAACAGTTGAGCGAGGCGATGATTCCCATGCTCAATGCCGCGGGCTTTCGCGCCAAGCTCGCTACCCCCGAGTGGGCGACGTTGTGGGCCAACGTGCAAGTCGGCAAGGTGCCATTTTACTACATGGGCCGGGGCGGCGTGGTCGACCCCAGCGCAGCGTTGGCGCAGTATTTCGAAACCGGCGGCTCGCCGCGCATCGGCTACTCGAACCCCAAGGTCGACGAATTGTTGAAGCAGGAACGGCAAACCTTCGACCCGGCCAAGCGCAAGAAAGCCTTGGCCGAGGCGATGAGCCTCATCACCGAAGAAGCGCCGGCGCATTTCCTGTGGCGCCATCAGTTGCTCTTTGGCATGGCTAAAAACGTCGACTACCGGCCGCTGCCGAGCGAGCGGATCTTTGGCTGGAATATGAAGGTGAAATAACGGCATGGAGTGATGGAGTGATGGAGTAGTGGAGTGTTGGAGCAATGGAAAAGACCGCGCCCCAACGCCACTGCCCCATCCTCGATCCTCGATCCCCGGCCCGACCCAACACTCCATCACTCCAGTATTCCATAGCTCCAGTTAGCTCCTGCGCTACTCGCGGTTGAATGAAAACTTCTAAGGAACATCTCATGGCGATCTTGAAGAGTCAGGTCGTGGCGAAAAACTCGGGCGCGGCGTTTGAAGTATTGAAAGGGCAGCGGATACGGATCGCCGGGCGAAGCATTGTCGACTTCGTCGCGTTTAGCCTGCGCGATTTGACCGAGCGTTTCGATCAGGCGCGCACCAAGACCAATCAAGTGAAGATCTTTATCAGCACCGGCGATGTTCTTTATTCGAAAAGAAACACTCCGATGATGACCATCGTTGCCGACACGTTTGTCGAAGGGCGCCATGACTTGCAGAAGGGCATGTGCAGCCGCAAGCGTTTCGAAATGGTGGCGCAGGGGCAGTCGAAGCGGGTGTTCGCCGAAGGCATCGATATCAATCCCAAGACGGCGGAGGAGATTCCGAGCCATGGTTGTTGGGAGAATTTGAGCGGGGCGGTCAAGCCGTGGAATATCGCGCCGGACGATGTGCCGAGCCCGTTCAATATTTTTCAGTGCATGCGCATCGACCCCGATACCGGCGTCATGTACGACACCATGATCCGTCCCAAGGATGAGGCGCATGTGGATTTTCGCGCCGAGATGGATTTGCTGGTGGCCGCCAGCGCTTGTCCGGAGTCGGGGCGGGGGGCAGGCGATCCGGGTGGAAATTCACGACGAGTAATTTGAAATTTGGCCGCAAACAACGCGAAGGGCGCAAAAAAGAATCGGGAGTGGTAGGGGCGGGTTTGAAACCCACCCTCTTGGCTTGGTGATCTTCGTGCGTTCGTGGTGAACGGGAATTCGCGGTCTGAGCGATCGCTGGGAAGGCGAAATGGCGGGAACAACTTTTACTTTCAACAATCCCCGCGTCGAGCGGGTGATTTTGGGGCCGGGCTCGTTGGCCAAGTTGGCGGAGGAAATTGAACGGCTGGGCGGCACGCGGGCGCTGGTTTTGATTTCGCCGTCGGTGGCGAAGACCTCTCTCTTGGATAAGGTGAAAGCCGGGCTCGGCGGCAAATGCGTGGCGGTGTTCGATCAGGTGAAGCCGCATTCGCCGACGGAGTCGATCGATAAAGCCGTCGACCTGGCGCGGGGTGCAAATATAGACGTTCTGGTCAGCGTCGGCGGTGGCAGCGCCATCGACACCGGCAAGGGCGTGGCGGCGCTGTTGGCCGAGGGCGGCGCGCTGCCGCGTTTCGGTGTGCGGTTCACGCCGCCGAACAAAAAAGAAGTGCCGCCCATGCCGGCGCCGAAAATCCCTCACATCGCGATTCCGACCACTCTCTCCGGCGGCGAGTACAGTTATTCCGCGGGCATTACCGAGGGCGGCAAGAAATTCATCGTCGCCGATCCCAAGCTGGCGCCGAAGACGGTGCTGCTCGATCCCGAAGCTGCAGCGACCGCGCCCGGCCGATTGCTGGCGGCGTCGGGTATGAATTCACTGGCGCACTGCGTCGAAGCCGTTTATTCCACTGAGACTCAGCCACTCACGGAGGCGTATTGTCTCACTGGTATCGGTTTGCTCGCGCGTTATCTGCCGCGGGCGGCGGCGGATTCCGCTGATCTCGAAGCGCTCAGCCAGGTCCAGGTGGCCGCTTGTTTGTCCGGCATGGGCGTGTACAGCGCGTGGACCGGCATTCATCATGCC
>JBGTCC010000569.1:0-7348 GCA_041749055.1 Thermodesulfobacteriota bacterium
GACGTCTCTGGCCGAGGCGATGTCAAGGACGAAACTGAAAAACGCAGTCGCTAAAATGAACAATCTTCGATGCATATGAACCTCCTAAGTTAAAAAAAAGCCCTGGTGGCGGTAAGTCACCACGAGGGCCGAATCGTGTCAAGTCTAAACGTTCGAATCCGGTTAAATCATCCGCTCAACGCATGGGAACGTTGCCGTCCGTCAAGGCTGCTCGGCGCTCATGGGTTTCGGATATTTTCACGCGCCAAAGACGCCAAGGTCGCGTAGTTCGAACTTGTTGTCATTTCACCCAGAGGGAGAAATCATCTTAGATGCCTCGCATTCGCCAGACTGTGTGAAAACTCTTCGGAGCCCTTCGACCGGGCTCGGGGCGAACGGATAAGTGTTGAATCTGGCTACATGTGAGGTTCCGTTCATGCGGGTTCTCGAAGCATGAACGGAGTTTTCCCACAGTCTGGCGCTCCGGATGACAGGCATCGGCCCGTGCCTTTGCGCCCTTGGCGCGAGATATTCCGAATTGCGGTTGCAGTTGTGCCGCGCTAGGTTCTTCGTGGGGAGTCATGAAACCCGTCATCCCACCAGAACTTCATCGGTCCTGTCGACTTCCCTCATTCGGACATCGACATTGCCGCCGGCTTTGAGACTAATCTTCTTACCGACGTAGTTGGCGGCGATCGGCAATTCGCGGCCGCCGCGGTCGATCATCACAGCCAGATGGATCATGCGCGGGCGGCCCAGGTCTATCAAGTGATCCACCGCCGCGCGCACGGTGCGGCCGGTGTTGAGCACGTCATCGAATAGCACGACGATCTTGTTGGCGATATCGAAGGGAATGCGCGTGTGGTCGATGGTGCCGCCGGGCAGGAGCGCGTTCAGATCATCGCGGTAGAGCGTGATGTCCATCTCGCCGATGGGGATATCCTTGCCATGGCGCTTCTTGACGATCTCGGCCAACCGTTTGGCAATGTAAGGCCCGCGGGTGCGCACACCGATGAACGCCACTTGATCGAAGCTGCCATATTGCTTGGCCATCTCGCGGGCGAAGCGTTCGAGAATGACTTTGATTTGCCCGGCGTCAAGGATGCGTTTCTTTTTGCTTTTAGAATTTTTCATTGGCGACTCGAATCATCGTTTCCATGAGTAATTGTGTGCCCAAGCCGATGTCGTCGGGATCGGTCCATTCCAAAGGATTGTGACTGATGCCGCGTTGGCTGGGAATAAAGATCATCCCCGCCGGGGTGATCTTGGCCATCTGCATGGCGTCGTGGCCGGCGCCTGACGGCATGATCTCATAGATGATTTGTTTTGCATCGCAGATTTGCTGGGTCAAGCGAAGGAGCCGCTTATCCAGCGGCACGGGGTCTTCTTCGCGTATCGTTAGGACTTCGACGCCGATGGTGCGCTGGCGCGCGATGCGCTCCGCTTGCGCCTTGACCAGGCGGGCGACGCGGTCTTTAGATTTCGCAGTGATGCCGCGAATGTCGACCAGCAGTTCGGTTTTCCCCGGCACGGCGTTGATGACGCCGGGTTCGATCTTCATGGCGCCGACGGTGCCGACGACGCGGCCTCTGGCCATGGACGAGAACTTGCGGCAGGTTGTTTCGATGAATTCGATCAGCAGCGCCGCGGCGACCAGCGCGTCCTTGCGCATCTCCATCGGTGTCGTTCCGGAGTGATCCGCCTGGCCGGTGAAGATGACTTTGAATCGGCTCGGTGCGGCGATGGATGTGACCAGGCCGATGCGTTTGCCGATGGCTTCCAAGATCGGTCCTTGTTCGATGTGGAGTTCGAAATAGGCCTTGAGGCTTTTCGGATCGCGGGCGAGGCCGCGCAAGCTTTTCGCCGCAATGCCAAGGCTTGAAAGTACATCGGCGAGCTTGGTGCCATGGGCGTCGACAGCATTGGCAAGATCTTTCGCATGAACCTCGCCGGCAACCAGGCTGCTGCCGAGGGTCGAGAAGCCAAAGCGGCTCGACTCCTCGCCGACGAAGCAAACGACCTCCAGCGGCGCGCGGAGCGGAATTTTATTCTCGCCGATGGTGCGCACCGCTTCCAGAGCGCCAATGACGCCCACCGGGCCGTCATACTTGCCGCCATGAATCACCGTGTCCAAGTGCGAGCCTGACAGCACCGCCGGCGCTTTCGCGTCCCGTCCTTCGAGCCGGCCGAAGATGTTGCCGATGGCGTCGATATAAATTTTCAATCCCGCCTGGCGCATCAGGTGGATCAATACTTGCCGGCTGCGCAGTTCTTTGACGGAAAATACCAGACGCGTCACGCCGCCGCGGTTGCCGATACCGATGCGGCCGATGGCGTTCAAGTCGCGCATGAGACGGCGCTGGTTGATGGCGGGCAGGGCGGACGGACCTTTTGCCGTGGGCAGGTGTTTCATTCGCAGACACTGTAGCAGTTTCCGGCGTACCTGAGAATGCAAATTTTCTCGCCGGTGGCCGGGGAGAGGGATTGTCATTGTCAGCCGAACCGGTCTCATGTTAGAAGCGACCCAATAGCACTGCCTGGTTGGCAAATTTACTCTCTCAACCGGTACCGGGAGGATAATCGCCATGGTCGCTACAAGACTCTTGCTGATCGCCGTTCTGATGCTGTCGGTTGCGCCGGTGCGCGCCGAGCCGATTCGCATCGCCTATTCCGGCGTGTCCGCTTCGGGGACACCGGTCTGGCTCGCCAAAGAGGAAGGCATCTTTGCCAAGCATGGACTGGAAGCCGACCTGGTCGCGGTGCGCAGCGCGCCGATCCAGGTCACGGCGCTGGTCTCCAACGAAGTGCAATTCGTCCGCGGCAGCGCGTCGAGTATGCTGACCGCCGCCGCCCAAGGGGCAAAGCTCAAGATCATCATGTCGCTGTTCGCCGAACGGGCGTCCTATGATTTCTTGGTCTCGCCGTCGATCGCCAAGCCAGCCGATTTGCGCGGCAAGAAAATCGGGGTGCAAGACTTCAGCGGTCTGCTCTGGAGCCTCACCATGCTGTCGCTGCGGGAGATGGGCCTCGACCCGCAAAGGGACAACATCAGCATCCAAGCGATCGGTGACAGCACCGTGATCGCCCAGTCTTTGGCATCTGGCATTATTGACGGCGCCGCGTTGGATAGATTGCAGTCGGCGCGGCTGCAGACTCTGGGAGTCAAAGTGTTGTTAGACTTGAGCAAGATCGCTCTGCCGGCCAGCCCCTTCATGTGCGCGGAGAGTTTTATTCAAAAGAGTCCGCAGACGGTGGAGAACCTGATCAAAGCGCTGATCGAAGCCAGCGCGTTCATGCGCGCGAATAAAGAGCGCGGCCTCGCCGTTCTGCAGAAATATCTCAAGGTCGACCGCCAGCTCGCCGAGCTTGGCTATAAATTTTTGCTCGAGGATCTGACGCCCTATACCTTTGTCACGGTGAAGGGCTTGAAAACCGCCCAGGACATCATCGCCCTGCGCGATCCCAAGATAAAAAATTTCAACGTCGAGGAGCTGCTCGACCAGCGCATCCTGAGCAAGGTGGTGAAAAGCGGCTATGTCGAGGAGATGGAGCGGAAGTATAAGCTGCGGCCCTAGTCGCTGCGTTTGATTCTGTTTCTTTGGCAGTGGCAGTATCAAGAAAGCAAAGTTTGACACATTTACTCTATGGAGAAACACGGCTACCTGCGCCGGATGGAAGAACTCGAAAACGCGGAAAGCGCTATCCTCGGAAAACCTGCGAAGTAAATTGTTTTGTAATCCAGGCCATCCACGGAGGGCGGACACGTAGGTCCGCCCTCCGTTCGGATTCGGATCGGCGCGCGATGTTTAACAGCGCGCATGGCTAAGTGCGGGAATAAATGAAATAATAGTCATCATGAGCAATCGAATCACTGATATCGGGACGATGCGCAGCAGTGTCGACGCGGATAGCTGGAAAAACAACTTCGCTCCGAAACCAACCGTGAAACTCGGCAGTGAAAAGAATCCGGCGGTTGTGCGGGTTCAGTCGGAACTGCGATTCGAGGAAGTGAGCGCGACGTTCGCTAAGCATGGTTGGGAATGTCGCATCAGTATCGAGCCGGACAAGGCCGAGGATGTCGGCGATCTGGAGCGCTTGTTGCATCCGCAGAAGCCCACGGTCGTAGCCAAGAAAATCGGGCGCAACGAACCCTGCTCCTGTGGCAGCGGCAAAAAATTCAAAAACTGCTGTGGAAAATAGTTGTGGCGGTGGGGATGAGGCGGTGAATGTTATTGACGTACGCGCGTGGTGTTACGCCGCGCTCGTCAAACCCAATCCTAAGGAGAGACGCATATGAGTAAAGGTATGGACTCGAAAAAACAAGGAAAGAAGAAACCACAGAAAACTATGATGGAAAAGCGCGCGGAAAAGCGCGCCAAGAAAGAGACCAAGGGCTTTTCCATCAAGACAAAATGATTGACCTCTGCACCCAAGCTGCGGGATAGCATCGGCTATCCTTGCAGCCGGGTGAATCTTGGTTCCTGCCGGTTTGAAAGCTGCCTGTGGACTAAAGCTAAGTTGAGAGGTCTTTCTCGTCGTCAAAGTCGATTTTTAAGTAAATTTCATCGAGCTTGAGTACTGCGCCGATTGACTCGAGATGAATAGCCGAGTGCATGTCGTCGGTTTCCCACAGGGACCAAGTTCCGTCGCTCTGCTTTGAAAACCTTTCGACATGGGGATTAGCTTGATCGACGAGTAGGTACTCTCGAAATGATGGTATGCCGCGGTACTGTTGAAACTTGTCGCCGCGGTCGTAGTTCCGTGTGGATTCCGAGAGTACTTCGACAATCATGTCGGGGTTTAATAATGTGTCAGGCTCATTTTCCAAGAACTGCGGTTTATCGCACACGACCATGATATCGGGGTAGGTATACCGTTGGCCGGCGTCGACGCTGAGCCGCAAGTCAGTTGAGTAAATCTGGCATGGACGCGGTCGCAGTTGGTTGCGCAACTCTCCGACAATATTGCTGACAATGCCGACATGGCGAGCCGATGCGCCGCTCATGGCGTAGATCTCGCCGAACGCAAATTCGTGCTTCACGTCCGAAGCGCGCTCCATCGATAAGTATTGGGTGGCTGTGAAACGTGTTTTTTCTTGTTTCGCCATCGGTCTTCCTCTCTCGCCACTGCTGCGAGAATATCATGATTCCAGGGCTAAATGACAATCGGCCGGATTAGACCGCTACGGGGTCAAGATCGCCCGCCGGGTTTATTGGAAACCGGGTATCGCTATGTTATGACCTTGCCTTAATCCTAAAATCTGCGAGGTTTTTTTATGAGCGAAGTGTCCAAGAATGTTGCCGAGATGCTGCTGTCGACGGAGTCGATAGCGGTTTACAAAGACAAGCCATACGTATTCGTCTCCGGGCGAATTTCGCCGGTCTATATCGACTGCCGCAAGCTGTTATCGTTCGCCGCGGAAAGGGAATACATCGTCACGGCCCTGGCGCAGATGGCGGAAACCGGCATCGGTCTAGACAACTTCGATGTCGTCGCCGGCGGCGAGACCGCTGGGATTCCTTACGCGGCGTTTGTCGCGCATATCGTCAAGAAGCCGATGATCTATATCCGCAAGCAGCCCAAAGGCTACGGCGGCACCAAGCAGATCGAAGGCATTCTCGAACCGGGCAAGCGCGTGCTCTTGGTCGAGGATTTGATCACCGATGGATTGAGTAAGCTGCGCTTCAATATCGGCGTGCGCGGGGCGGGCGCCAAGATGACCCATTGCTTGTGCGTGTTCGACTATGCTTCGGACCGGCTCAATCAGCATGAGGGGCGCGAGAGCTTGGCGAAAAACGATATCGCGCTCCATGTGCTGGCCAACTGGGACGATGTCTTGGACACCGGCACGAGCAAGAACTACTTCACTGAAGCCCAGAAGTCGCAGATCGTCGACTTCTTGAAGGAACCGGAGAATTGGGGCCGTAAGATGGGCTTCGTATAGGCGCGCGTTGCGCGCCGTTCAAGGGTTCAAGGTTCAAAAGTTCAACGTTCGGACGATGGGACAGCTACTTTATCAACGATATGAAAAGTTGTCTGTCCCTTTTTTCTTGAGGGCCTTATGAAAACTTTGATTCACAATTCTCTGCTTGTCACCATGAACGAGCAGAACGATGTTGTCGATAAAGCCAGCATCGTTATCGACGGTACCCGCATCGTCTTTGCCGGTCCGGCCGAGTGGACGCCGGACGGGCCGTTCGACAAAGTTATCGACGCCGGCCGCATGATTGCGCTGCCCGGCATGGTGAATGCGCACTGCCACTCGGCGGCCAATCTGGTGCGCGGTTTGATGCCGAGCAAGCCGCTGGAGATTTGGCGCGCCTATTACCGCGCGTCGCTGCGCGACATGCGCGAAGATGAGTTTTACGCCAGTGCGCTCCTGGGCGGCATGGAGATGCTTAAGAACGGGGCGACCACGGTGCTCGATCATTTCGCCGGCAGCGCGTCATGCCGCTTCATGGGAGCTGGGGCGGCGATCCAGGCGATGCGCGATCTTGGCCTGCGCCACGTCGCGGCCCTGACGGTCACTGACAAAAACTACGAAGACACCATTCCACTCGGTCAAACCGACGCGAGCCTGAACGACGAACTCAAACGCATGAGCGCCAGCGAGGCGAAATCTACGCAAGCGTGGCTCGATGAATGCGAAGAGTTCGTCGAGACCTTTCATGCGCCGGAAAAGCTCACGACCGCATGTCCTGGCCCGTCCGCGGTGCAGCGTTGCACTGACGATTTACTTCAAGGTTGCGCCGAAATCGCGCGCAAGAAAAACTTGCCGCTGCATATTCATCTGGCGGAAACCAAGGCGCAGCAGGTGCAAGGCAACAGCATCTACGGCCATTCGCTTTTGCAGCATCTCGATACCCTCGGCATCGTCGGCGCCAATCTCTCCTGTGCCCACTCGATCTGGATCGAGGACAGCGACATCGAGCTGTTCGCCAAGCGCGGCGCCACGCCGGTGCACAATCCGGCGAGCAACCTGCGCATTGGCAGCGGCCTGGCGAAGGTAAAGGAGTTTCTCGCGGCCGGCGTGAATGTTGGATTAGGCACCGATGGCGCCGCGTCCAACGACAACCAAAACATGTTCGACGCGGCGCGTTTAGTATCGCTGATTCACAACCACGCCGGCAGCGATTTCAATCAGTGGGTCACACCCGCGCAAGCGCTGGCCATGGCGACGCGCAATGGTGCGCGGGCCTTCCGCCTAGACGCCGGTGTGATCGCCGCCGGAAAACTCGCGGATATTGTGCTGCTGCGCCGCGACACGCCGGCCTACCGGCCGATGAACGATGTCGTCAATCAAATTGTCTTCTGCGAGAACGGCAGCAATGTCGATACGGTGCTAGTCAATGGCGAAGTCGTCGTCGAA
>JBGTCC010000570.1:0-4775 GCA_041749055.1 Thermodesulfobacteriota bacterium
GTCGAAGGGTTCAAAAGTTCAATTGCTTTAGGATTGCGACGTGTAGATTGGTGGACCACAATGACATCGAATTGTTTGCGCTAGCTTCTTGACGGCAAAATACCGTTCCATCTCCGGCGACGCCATCGCCGCATGCACACGTTGGCCGATGGCTTGCTCCCAACTGAACTCTGTCATTTTCCTCTCCACTAGGAATTCGCTTCCTCATCCGTTCGCCCTGAGCATGTCGAAGGGTCCGAGTCAGAGTCGGTGAATCGCGATAACCAATCTCACTTCATCGCCAGATTGCTGACCGTCCCGAGGTCTTCGAGCTTGAAGCCGCCATTGGAGTTGGCCTGCTGAATGCGCCGCCATTCGTCATGATAGCCAGACGTATGGCCGCGGAAGTGCGGCATGACGTAGCGCGCAAACAGTTCGTAAGAGCGGCGGACCTTCTCCGATCCGGTCCACTCATGGGTGCTTAATAACAAACCGCCGAAGCCGCCGGTCTCTGCCTGCATGCGCTCGATCTGCTTGATTGCGTCGTCGGGCGTGCCGATGATCCAATCGCGCCGGTCGGCACCGGAACGCGGCGTGATCTCGCTGAACGGTTGGCCGGGATACGACTCATAGGGCGCTTTCAAGCCGATAGCGGCGAAGTATTCCATGTCGCGGCCGATGCTCGCCTCGACATCGCGCCACGCCTCTTCCTTGCTGTCGGCCAAGTAAACGCAGGTGGCGATGCGCCAGTTGTCACGCGAGGTGGCCGTGCCATGTTTGGCCGCGATCGCTTCGACCTTATTCCACTGCTCGGCTTTGGTCTGGTTGTTCCGGACATTTTTTCCAGCCGGCGATAAAAATTGCATGCCGTATTTGCCGGCCAGTTCGAGGCTGATGGGATTTCCCGACGAGGCGATCGCCATCGGCAGGCGCGGATGTTGGTAGGAGCGCAGCTGCAAGCGCATTTGTTTGAACTGCCAAAACTGCCCGTCGTAATCGATCGGCTCCGGCGATTCGAGCAAGCGGACAATGATATCCACCGACTCGGCCATCATCGGATAGAGCTTTTCGTTGGGCAGGCCGAAAAGGACTTTGTCCGTCACCAAGGCGCAAGGCCCGACGCCCAAGATCGCCCGCCCGCGGGTCAAATGATCGAGAAACGCCATGCGCTCGGCGACGTAAAAAGGATGATGGAACGGCGCGCTGATGACCGACGTGCCCAAACGAATACGGTGCGCCTGCGCCGAAGCTTTCGCCAACGCCATCTCCGGCGCCGGCATGGTCTCCCACCCGCCCGAGTGATGCTCGCCGATAAAGCACTCGTCATAGCCGAGTTCGTCGGCGAGATGGATCAATGATATATCGCGATCGAAAGCCAACGACGGACTCTCCGTCGGATGATGTAGTGGCATCATGAATAGTGAAAATTTCATCGTCCTGCTCCTTGTCTCTTAATCTCTACTGCGGAAACGGGATCGGGAGCAAGAGCGAAGTGCGTAGGCAGGACCGACAAGCACTGGCAAGCGGAACGCTGCCAACTCCAACTGAGACAAACCCGCCGATTGTTAGTACGCTGACGTTAGACTGTTGTTAAGGTCAGGCGTTTGGATTCTTGTTTCGCCTGCGATCGAGTCTTGCAATAGGCGCATTGACGTAGTGAAAGACGCCACTCCATTTTTGTTCAGTTTGCCGGCAAATTGACATCGCTTCATGTTATCGGATAATTCTGAGCGATCGGAAAGCCTTGCTGTGAAGCCGGGTCGCGCTCATTATTGATAAACTAAACGTAAAAGTTGGTTGAGGGCTGGGAGATGCCTATACGTCGAGGAGAAGAATTTCTCGAAAGCCTCAGGGACGGGCGCCGCGTGTGGCTACGAGGCGAATTGGTGAAAGACGTCACCGCACATCCTGGTCTGACGGGCTGTGCCCGCAGCGTTGCCGCGGTTTATGACCTGCAACACGTCCCGGCCCATCAGGACCTGCTGACAATGCCTTCCCCGGTTACGGGCCAGAGGGTAAGCCTGGCTTATCTTCTGCCTCATTCTGTCGAAGATCTGACCCGCCAGCGGAAGATGTATGAGTTCCTGGTGCGCCGCACTGGAGGCGTGGCGGCTCGCCTGCCCCAGCACCTGGCTACCGTTATTTTAGGGCTGCAGGATGTTCGTGACATCCTGGGCGCAGAGAATCCAGACTTCGCGGGGAACGTTACCCGATACTTCGAGCATTGTCGCGAAAACGATTTGAGCATTGCTACTATTTTCAACGACCCGTTTCATCACCGAAGCCATCCGGAGTCCAAGCAAGAATACTTGAGAGTGGTGGAGAGGCGGCCCGACGGCATTGTGGTGAGAGGCGCCAAAGGAGTAGGAACGGCGGCACCCTACGCCAATGAGATTCTGTGCCTGACCCAGCCACGACCTAACCTCCAGCCCGAGGAGGTGGTGTATTTCGCGGCGCCCGTGAACTCCCAAGGCCTCCAGCTCATCTGCCGGGAGCCCCTGACGCCGCCAAACCCCGAAGACCACCCCATAAGTCCCAACTGGGATGAGATGGATGCCATGGTGCTCTTCGACAACGTGTTTATACCCTGGGATCGGGTATTCTATTTACGTCAAACCCAACCCGAAGACCCGAGTCTATATGGGCGGCTCTTTCAGGGAGCCATGGGTATCGGGCCGTGGTATGTTTTGGTACGGCTGGCGGTCAAGGCGGAAGTGCTGCTGGGCATCTGCGCGGCGATGGCCGAATATCTCGGCACTGCTAAACAACCTCATGTCCAGTTGGCCCTGGCCGACGCCATCGTCTACATGGAGACGATGAGGGCCTTCATCCATGCCGCTGAAATGAACCCTGTCCGCTCTCAATCCGGCCTTACCCTGCCCAACTGGATCCCGGCGCAAGCAGCGCGCATCTTCGCGATAGAGAACTATCCCCACATGTTACAGATGATACGGGAGCTGTGTGGCTCCGGTATCCTGATGTCACCGGGTCAGACCGATATGAATAATCCCGACATCGGCCCCCAAATCCGGCGCTATTTTGTCGGGGAGGACGAGCGCACGGAAGAGTGCTTTCGCATGCTGAAGCTGGCGTGGGAATATGCGTGCGACTCTTTCGGCTCCCGCCAGCTCCTCTTCGAGATGTTCAACGTCGCCAGCCTGGCCACCAACAAACAGCGGCTCGTGAACTCCTACGATCTAAGCCCCTTCGTCCGTCTGGCGAAGGAACTGGCGGGTATCAGCGAACGGTGATCAACAAAAGGACTTAAGAAAACCTCTCGCCGCCCGCCGTGCGGCTATCCTTGCGGACCCGGTTCTCTACGTCGATGTCGTCGAGCACCCTGCGCTCCTTGGTCTCGATACGGCGACTGCTGTAGCGAAGTGGACTCTGGGATATCAGCGATCGAAGAGCCTGCCTCGATTCCATGTCTCAGGGGTTATCTCGGCCAATACTAACCAAAAAGGAGAATTGACATGACTAAACCAGCAAAAAACACGATCTGTCTCTGGTACGATGGCGACGCCGAAGATGCGGCAAAATTTTATGCGCAAACCTTTCCTGATTCGTCGGTTGACGCTGTGCATCGCGCGCCCGGAGACTTTCCGTCCGGGAAGAAGGGGGATATCCTAACGGTTGAGTTTACCGTAATGGGAATTCCTTGCATCGGCCTTAATGGCGGATCAGCGTTCAAGCACAGCGAAGCATTCTCTTTTCAAGTCGCAACTGCCGACCAAGCCGAAACTGACCGGTACTGGAATGCAATCGTCGGCAACGGTGGCCAAGAGAGTGCGTGCGGTTGGTGCAAGGACAAATGGGGCTTGTCATGGCAGATTTCGCCGATTGCGCTCACCAAAGCCGTAACCAATCCTGATCAAGCCGTTGCCAAACGCGTGTTCGACGCGATGATGACGATGCAAAAGATCGACATCGCCGCTATCGAAGCGGCGGTCCGCGGTTGACATCCTTTACACATGACGCGGGATAACAAGCGATGCACCGGAGCCGCGAAGCCACGGTTTTTCAAATGAAGAATCTTTCGTCGCGGACCGGTGATCGCGGTCGTTAAACGCATGGCCGCGGTCCTCGATGCGCAATGAATCCAGAAAGCTCTTTGACCAGCGTTCGGAGCTAATTGAGCGATATGTCCGTCGCGCGATCCGTAGGAAGTCAATGGCCCTGGCGCACGCTGTTGCTAGAAAATTTAGTCGCCTTAGGCTGAAGTTTTCTGATCGCAAGCGGCAAAGAGTCCTTAAATCTACGCTGGCCACGATGGCCTTCGAAACCGCAAAAGCAAAGAGGCTGGGGTTTGAAGCAAATTTCATTGTCCTCAATCTCGGATTGTTCTTCTTGATAGCTGAGCGTGATATTCAGGCTGTCAAGATTGACGCGTTGACACACCCTGATCCTTGGCACCGATCGCTCTCCGCGCGCGTCATGCTCTTAACTATCCACGAGCTTGACCTCGACAAGGTGGCAGGTGGCAAATTGCGGAATGCCTTCGATGAAGCTCAAGTGCCAGCCGCTCTTCGAAGCGAAGTGTCAGAGGCTTTGAGGTTAGTCCGAAAATCGCAGGAGCGGGCTCAGAAGCGGTTTGCATACCTACGAAACTCGACTATCGCTCATCGCGATCCGGACGCACTTCGTCAGCATACCGACATCACCGATATAGATGGACTTGAGGTGACACGCGTGGCAGCGGAGTTTTACGAGGGCACGCACAAATTCATGGATGTTCTCCCGCGCCTCATGTCCTATCTTGGTACGATGCCGGCGCTAGCGAGCCAATTTGTCAAAAG
>JBGTCC010000571.1:0-13060 GCA_041749055.1 Thermodesulfobacteriota bacterium
GACCGCACTCGTGTGCTGGCTCCTCTCTGAGGCGAAGCGCAATGGCAAGCGCGTCGCTGTCATCTCCAACGAGTTCGGCGCTCTCGGTATCGACCAGGCGCCTCTCGGCGAAGCCGGCCCGGCGGTGGTCCAGCTTGATGGCGGGTGCGTCTGTTGCCAGCTGTCGGACGAGTTGGTCGTCACACTGGAGATGCTGCGCCAGAAGGTGAATCCCGACCAGATCATTATCGAGACCTCAGGCGTGGCGCTCCCTGGTGAAACGCAGGTTAATCTTTGGCGCGAGCCGGTGAAGTCGTGGATCGCGGACGACGTAGCGGTGGTGGTTGTCAACGCTGAGCAGGTGCTGGAGGAGCGCGACCTCGAAGGAACATTCGAGTACCAGCTCACCTCCGCGGATCTACTAGTGCTGAACAAGGTCGATCTCGTGCCCGACGGAGCGCTACCGACCATCGAAGCGCGCTTGCGTGAGATCGAGCCGGAGGCACCGGTGGTGCGCAGCATACATGGCAAAGTTGACTCCGGAGTGCTATTCCCGCCCGATTTTGAATTCCTACGGCGCCAGCGCGGCCACGGTGATGCGGCTGCGGTACTGCACACGCACGAGTCTTTTATCACCGAAGTTATCGCGGTCGAGCCCGGCGTCGATGAGGCGTCACTTGTCGCGCGCTTCCGATCAATCGGCGCTCTCCGCGCCAAAGGATTTGTCTACACCGCTGGCGGGCCTCGGTTGCTGCAAGCAGTCGGCGGCCGGGTGCAGATTCACGATGTTGCCGCACCGCCGGACGCGGCACTCATGGGTTCGGTTGTCGTTATCCGGAGAGTGGAATGAGTGGAGGAGTTGTATAGAAGCAGAGAGAGTGCCAGTGACAGAGTTCAGGCTTTAGGTTGGATTGCATTGAGGACAAGCTGCCATGTTTCGCAGCTGTCGTACTCCCTGAACGATTAGAAAAGGTTGGCTGTTGGGCGAGTATAGCGAGCAATGCTAGCGAGGTGGCGGGTCTGCGTCAGGCTTTGCAGTCTGGACCAAAGACTGCGGGCCGCCACTCGCGGCTACTTTTTCTCTAAATGCAGAAACCCTTTCTGGGTGTCGATATCCATTTTAAAGTTGGTCAAGAAATTCAGCCCTAGCAGTCCGGCGATTTGCGGGTCGGGGACGGCGTCATGGATGGCGATCATGAGATTGCGGATCTCCAAGCCGCCGATTGAGATCGACTCGATGTTGGTGATCGGTGCGTTGATCAACCCATTGGCGGTTTGGAAGGGCATGGTCTTGGGATTGGCGCCGAGGTCGATGCCGAGGTCGTAGGCAACGGCGTTGGAAATCAGCGTGTAGCTGGCACCGGTATCGACGACGAATTTGACCGCCCGTTTATTGTTCAAAGTCGCCTGGACTAGCGCCACCGAGCCATGTTTTTCCATTGGCACCGAGGCTTTATTGCTGGGTCCGGGTTTTTTCTCAGGATCTGCCTGCCGGGGTGGGTCGGGGGCATGAATGCGGCTGGCGTTGGGGCGCTGGTTGGGCGGCACATTGTGAAGATTATCGGTAATGTGCAACACACCGTTGCCGTCGACCCAACGGTAGTACTCGGTGCTCAAAGATGGCCCGGCGAGCGCCAGCTGGAGCATGAGGCCGGCGCAATATGCGGTGAGAAGTTTCACTAGATTTAGATGGAATATTAGCACAAACGCGGCGGGGGCGATACTCAATTAATTTAATCGTACAAGGGACACCGAGTTCAAGTGAGAAGCAATGCTTGTAGTCGTTGCCGGGCCGCGGCTGGCGAGCGCGCGGGTCGCGCTTGCATTCGTCGTTGCCAGGCGGCAAATTCCTCGACATCGCAGGCCAGCGTCATTGGGGCTGCAATCATGGACAGTTTCCGCCAGTCTGCTTTACAACGTGGAATCGGTATGGTAGAAATTCTACAACTAAAAAGGAAAGAAAGAGAGAAGCAGAGCGGAGCAATGGGAATCACCGGACAACAGAAACAAGGTCAGGTCGAACAGTTCAGGGTTCATCAGACGGACACCGGCTCTCCTGAAGTGCAAGTCGCGCTGTTAAGCCAACGTATCGAACATCTCACAGGGCACTTCAAGGTTCATGTGAAGGATCACCATTCTCGTCGGGGCCTCCTAATGATGGTTGGGCAGCGGAGGCGGCTTTTGGACTATCTCAGGAAGAACAGCTTCGAGAGATATCAAAGCTTGATCCAGCGGTTGGGAATACGCAAGTAACTTCCCGCCGATCGCCCGCCGTTCCCACTCCTCCGTTACATTCGTCTCCCTTCAGAGGATTTTTCTATGGTAAAGAAAGTCGAAATGGATTTTCATGGGCGACCCTTGTCCATCGAAGTCGGCCGCTTGGCCAAGCAGGCCGATGGCGCCGCACTGGTTCAGTATGGCGAGACAGTTTTATTGGTCACCGCGGTAGCGGCTAAAGAGCTCAAGATGGACATGGATTTTTTTCCGCTGACCGTCGACTATCAGGAGAAGGCATTCGCCGCCGGCAAGATTCCCGGAGGCTTCTTCAAGCGTGAAGGTCGCCCTTCGGAAAAAGAGATTCTTACCTGCCGGATCATCGACCGTTCGATACGCCCGCTGTTTGCCGACGGGTTGCGCTGCGAGACGCAAATTATTGCGACGGTATTATCGGTCGACAAAGAAAACGATCCCGATGTGATCGCCATGTTGGGCACTTCGGTGGCGCTGCATATCTCGGACATACCCTTTAACGGCCCGCTCGCCGGCATCCGCATCGGCCGCATCGATGGCCGCTATGTGATGAATCCGACGCAATCGCAATTGGCTGACAGCGACATGGATATTTTCATGTCCGCCAGCAAGGACGCCATCGTCATGGTCGAAGGCGGCGCCCAAATCGTTCCGGAAGAGGAAATTCTCGAAGCGCTGTTCGCCGGCCATGACGCGATTCAGCCTTTGCTGCAACTCCAAGAGGAGCTGCGCCAGGCGCTCGGTAAAACCAAGCGCCATGTGCCGCTGGCGGAGCTGAACCACGCGGTGAGCAAGCGGGTCGAAGATTTGGCCATGGCCAAGCTTCAACAGGCGCTGGAAATTCCCGAAAAGCTCGAGCGCTACAAGCGCATCGCCGAAGTGAAAAGCGAAGTGGTGCCGGCGGCTCTGGCCGAATTCCCCGAGAAGCAAAAAGATATCAAGGGGTCTTTTGAAGAGCTCAAGAAAAACGTTTTCCGCGGTCTGGTGATTCATAAGGAGCGGCGCATCGACGGCCGCGGCCTGAAAGATATCCGGCCGATCTCGTGCGAAGTCGAAGCGCTGCCGCGTACCCACGGATCGGCGATCTTCACTCGCGGTGAGACTCAAGCCTTAGTCGTTACCACCCTCGGCACCGCTTCCGACGAGCAGCGGGTCGACGCCTTGATCGGCGAGCATTTCAAAAAATTCATGCTCCATTACAACTTCCCGCCGTTTAGCGTCGGCGAAGTGAAGTTTCTGCGCGGCCCAGGGCGGCGCGAGATCGGCCATGGCAATCTCGCCGAGCGCGCGCTGCTCCCGGTACTTCCCGTCGACGAAAACTTTCCTTACACCATCCGCATCGTTTCAGAAATTCTCGAATCCAACGGTTCGACCTCGATGGCGAGCGTGTGCGGCGGTTCTTTATCGATGATGGATGCCGGAGTACCGTTGAAAGCGCCGGTGGCGGGCATCGCCATGGGCTTGATCAAGGAAGGCGAGCATGTCCGGATACTTTCTGACATCCTCGGTGACGAAGATCACTTGGGCGATATGGATTTCAAAGTTGCCGGTACGGCCGAGGGCGTGACTTCTTTGCAAATGGACATCAAGATCAGCGGTGTCAACCGCGAAATCATGGGTCAAGCGCTGCGTCAGGCTCAAGAGGGCCGCATGCATATCCTCGGCATCATGAACCAGACGTTGTCGAAGGGGCGTAGCGACGTGTCCGGCCACGCGCCGCGCATCGTGACGATTCATGTCAAGCCGGATAAGATTCGTGAAATTATCGGCCCCGGCGGCAAAGTCATCCGCGGCATCATCGAAGCGACCGGCGTCAAGATGGATGTTGAAGACGACGGTTCGGTGACGATCGCCTCGTCGGACGAAGCCGCGGCGCGCAAAGCCATCGAAATGGTCCAGCGCATCGCCGCCGAAGCGGAGATCGGCAAAATCTACAGGGGCACGGTGCGCAAGATCGTCGAGTTCGGCGCCTTCGTCGAAATCCTGCCCGGCACCGACGGCCTGGTGCATATCTCCCAGCTCTCCAACGAGCGTGTGCGCAAAGTCAGCGATGTGCTCAAAGAGGGCGATGAAGTGATGGTCAAAGTCTTGGAGATCGACAGACAAGGCAAGATTCGCCTGAGCCGCAAAGACGCCATCGAAGAGTTGGCCAGCGGCGCCGACGCGCCGCAGCAGTAAAGTTACTGATCGCTATGTTCGCCAAGACTGTTCTGGACAACGGTATTCGCGTGGTCTCCCACGAGATGCAGGATCATCGCTCGGTGAGTCTCGGCATCTGGGTCGAGAACGGCTCGCGTCATGAAAGCGACGCCGAGAACGGCATCTCCCACTTCATCGAGCATTTACTCTTTAAAGGCACCGAACGGCGCGGCGCCGCGCAGATCGCTGAGGAGATGGACGCCGTCGGCGGCGTGATCAACGCTTTTACTTCCAAAGAGCATACCTGCTATTACGCCAAAGTTCTCGACGAAAACCTGCCGCTGGCGATCGACCTGCTCAGCGATATTTTTCTCCATTCGAGTTTCGATGCCGAGGAGATCGAGCGCGAGCGCTCGGTGATCCTGCAAGAAATCTCCCAGGCGGAAGACACCCCGGACGATTATGTCCATGACCTTTTCAGTGTCGACTTCTTTAAAGATCATCCGATCGGCCGGCCGATTTGCGGCCGGGAAGCGACGGTTAACCATTTCAAGCGTGACGACTTTCTGAATTTCTTCAAGGCTCGCTATCAACCGCGCCGGGTGATTGTCGCAGCGGCCGGCAAAATCGGCCATGATGAATTGGTCAAGGAAATGGCCGCTAGACTCGGCCAGGTGAGCGATCGCGGCGCCGCCCCGGGCGGCCTGCTGGACGGCGAGCGCAAGCCGGAGATGGGCCACGGCGTTTATCCCCATTCGAAAGAATTAGAACAGGCCCATATATGCTTGGGCATGGCCGGCATTCCGCAAGCCGATCCGCAGCGTTATCCGGCTTACGTGCTCAACACCTTGCTCGGCGGCGGCATGAGCTCGCGCTTGTTCCAGGAGATCCGCGAGAGGCGCGGCAAAGCCTATTCGGTTTATTCATTCTCGTCGTCCTATAACGACGTTGGTTACTTGGGTGTTTACGCCGGCACCAGTGTCGATGCCACCGAAGAAGTAGTTGAGCTGATTCTGGCTGAATTGAGCAAGCTCGCCATTGACGGCATCACCGACGACGAGCTGCGCCGTACCCAGGGCCAACTGGTGGGCAGTATGATGTTGGGGTTGGAGTCCACCGATTCGTGGATGAGCCATGTGGCGCGCAATGAGATCTATTTCGGCAAGATGGTGCCCACCGACGAGATTTGCCGGCGCATCCGCGCGGTGACGCGCGACGATGTTGTAACTTTAGCGAGCCGCCTATTTCGTCCCGAAGCGATGACTTTGACGTTGCTCGGCGATTTCAAAGACGAGTGCAAAATCAAGAGCCTCACGGCGAGCCATTCGCGCTCGCCGGTTTCTTAAATAATCAATCGGTTGGTCAGTGGAACAGATTCGCATTCAGATCAAGCGGGTGCGGCCAAGCGGCCCTGCTTCGGCCCTGCCGGCTTACATGACCGACGGCGCCGCGGGAATGGATCTTTGCGCCGATATCGCAGTCGACATGACGCTGGCGCCGATGGCGCGAGTGTTGATTCCCACTGGCATCGCGATCGCCTTACCGATGGGCTTCGAAGCGCAAATCCGGCCGCGCAGCGGTTTGGCGTTAAAGCAGGGGATGACCCTGGTCAATAGCCCCGGCACCATCGATGCCGATTATCGCGGCGAGATCCAAGTGATCGCGATCAATCTCGGCAGTGAACCCATCGTCATTGAACCCGGCCAACGGATCGCCCAGATGATCGTCCAGCGCGTCGTACGCGCCGAATGGCAGGAAGTGCGCGAGTTGCCATCGTCGGAACGGCAAGCGGGCGGCTTCGGCCATACCGACAAGAAATAGTTCAAGGTTCATAAGTTCAAGGCCAGAGCGTTATCGATCCGCAACTTTCCTGCTTGAGCGCTTGGACTTTTGCAAAATTGAAGGGCATCTTAGGAACATGATTGCGCGTTATACGCGGCCGGAGATGGGCCGCATCTGGTCCGAAGAAAGGGGTTTTCAGAAATGGCTCGAGGTGGAAATCCTCGCTGCCGAAGGCTTGGCACAGTTGGGCAAAGTGCCCAAGGCGGCGATTCTCCGGATTCGCCAGAAGGCGCGCTTTGACGTCAAGCGTATTCGCGAGATTGAACGCGAAGTTAAGCATGAGATCATCGCGTTTTTGAGTAGCGTCGCCGAATCCATCGGCGACGATGCGCGCCATCTCCATGTCGGCATGACCTCGTCGGATGTCATGGACACGGCGCTGGCGCTGCAATTCAAAGACGCCTCGGCGATCCTCGATGACGACATCAAGAAGCTCATGACCGTGCTGCGCAAACAGGCGCGCAAGTACAAATGGACGGTGCAGATCGGCCGCACCCATGGCGTGCATGCGGAGCCGATCACCTTCGGGCTTAAACTGGCCCTCTGGTATCAAGAGATGGCGCGCCATCTGGTGCGCTTTCGCGCCGCAGTGGACGGTGTTTGCGTCGGCCAGATCTCCGGCGCGGTCGGCACCTTCGCGCAGATTTCGCCTAAAGTCGAAGCCTATGTCTGCCGCAAGGCGGGATTGAAACCGGCGCTGGTGTCCAATCAAATCATCCAGCGCGATCGCCATGCCTACTACTTTGCGACGTTGGCGATCATCGCCAGTTCGCTGGAAAAGTTCGCCGTTGAAATTCGCCACTTGCAGCGCACCGAAGTGCAGGAAGCGGAGGAGCCGTTTACCGAGGGGCAAAAGGGTTCCTCGGCGATGCCGCATAAGCGCAATCCGATACTCTCGGAAAATGTTTCCGGCCTGGCGCGCCTCATGCGCTCCTACGCGGTAGCGGCTATGGAGAATGTGCCGCTCTGGCATGAGCGCGATATCAGCCATTCTTCGGTCGAGCGGGTGATCGCGCCGGACGCGACCATCGCCTTGGATTTCATGCTCAGCCGGATGACCTACGTGCTCGGAAATCTGTGCGTCTATCCCGACAACATGCGGCGCAATCTAGAAAAGAGCGGCGGTACGGTTTTCTCGGAAAAGGTTTTGCTCGCCTTGGTCGGCAAAGGCATCGCCCGCGACACTGCCTATCGCATGGTCCAGCGCCACGCGCTCAAAGTCGGCCGCGAAGGCGGCGACTTGAAGCGCGAACTAATCCTGGATGCGGAAATCCGCCGGTATCTGTCGCCCAATGAGATCGCAGCGATCTGGGGCGTTAAGCACCATTTAACCCATATCGATTTCATTTTTCGTCGGGCGTTCCAATAAATTTATTTCGCTGAAAGCTGACTATCATGCGCGTAAAGATATTCGTCTCGCTGAAAACCGGTGTCCTCGATCCCCAGGGCAAGGCCATCGAACGGTCGCTGCACACGTTGGGGTACAACGAAGTGCAGGATGTGCGCATGGGAAAATATCTGGAGATCGAGATGGAGCCCACATCGCGCGAGAACGCGGAACTGCGGGTGCGCGAAATGTGCGATAAATTATTGACCAATACGGTGATCGAGGATTATCGCTTCGAGATTCAAGAGTCATTGCCGAATGAATGATCGAGGGCCGAATGCAAAGTGCAGATTTTAAACTGCCAAACGATAGGACAACGAAGTGGACCGCGGCGCGTCCGAAGTTTTGCACTTTTCATTCTCCATCTTCCATTCTCCATTGAGTTAAGACCATGCGTTGGGGTGTCATTACTTTTCCGGGCTCTTGCGACGATCAAGATGTCGTTGATGCGCTCCGGCTTGACTTGAACCAGAACGTCGAGAAACTCTGGCACAAAGACGAGCTCGGCGGCGAATTCGACTGTTTGGTGTTGCCCGGCGGCTTTTCCTATGGCGATTATCTGCGCTGCGGCGCCATGGCGCGCTTTTCGCCGATCATGCGCGGCGTTGTCGACTTCGCCCAGCGCGGCGGTTTGGTCTTGGGGATTTGCAACGGTTTCCAAATTCTCTGCGAGGTCGGTTTGCTGCCCGGTGCGCTGGTGCGCAATGTTGGGCTTCAGTTCATCTGCCAGCCGGTGGTTCTGCGCGTCGAGGAGAGCGACTCGCCGTTCACGCGCAACCTGAAAAAAGGCCAGCTTGTGAAAATGCCTATCAAACATGGCGAAGGCTGTTATTTCACCGACGCCGCCACCCTCGAACACATGCATGAAAACCGCCAGATCTTGCTGCACTACGTCGATGCCAAGGGAAAAGCCACGCCGGCGGCCAATCCCAACGGTTCGTTGGAAAATATCGCCGGGATTTGTAACGAAGCACGCAACGTCTTCGGTTTGATGCCCCATCCGGAAGACGCCTGTAATAAATTACTCGGCAGCGACGACGGCGCGCAGCTTTTCGCATCGATCGCCGCCGCCGTCGCTGAAGGGGTGAAGCGCCATGGCTGAAGCGGGGCGCAAGAAATTTTCCGCGCCGGCGGTGACCCCGGAGTTAGTCGCAAGCCATGGCCTCAATCCGGATGAGTATCGCAAGATCGTCAAGTTTCTCGGTCGCGCGCCCAACTACACCGAGTTGGGCGTATTCTCGGTCATGTGGTCGGAGCACTGTAGCTACAAGAGCTCGCGCGTTTATCTGAGAAACCTGCCCACTGAGGGGCCCTATGTGCTGCAAGGTCCCGGTGAAAACGCCGGCGTGGTCGATATCGGCGACGGCTTGGCCGTGGCGTTCAAAATGGAAAGCCATAACCATCCGTCCTTCATCGAGCCCTATCAGGGCGCGGCCACCGGCGTCGGCGGCATCCTGCGCGATATTTTCACCATGGGCGCGCGGCCCATCGCTTCGCTCAATTCACTGCGCTTCGGCGCCATCGATCATTCGCGCACGCGCTACTTGGTCGCCGGCGTGGTCGCCGGCATCGGCGGCTATGGCAATTGTATCGGCGTGCCCACCGTCGGCGGCGAGTGTTATTTCGACGCCTGCTACAACGCCAACATTCTCGTCAATGCTTTTTCTCTCGGCCTGGTCGATAAGCAGCGGATTTTTACCGGCCTCGCCCAAGGCATTGGCAATTCGGTGATGTATGTCGGCTCAAAGACCGGCCGCGACGGTATTCACGGCGCGACCATGGCGTCGGAGTCGTTTTCCGGAGAGAAAGAGCAGCGCCGGCCGACTGTGCAGGTGGGTGATCCGTTTACCGAAAAATTATTGCTCGAAGCTTGTCTGGAATTATTCCAGCACGACTACATCATCGGCATTCAAGATATGGGCGCCGCCGGACTGACGAGCTCGTCCACTGAGATGGCCGGGCGCGGCGGCTGCGGCATCGAGCTCGATCTATCGCGGGTGCCGGTGCGCGAATCCGGGATGACGCCGTACGAGATACTCTTGTCCGAATCCCAAGAGCGCATGCTCTTGGTCGCCAAGCCGAGCTGCGAAATCGACATCAAGAAAATCTTCCACAAATGGGACTTAGATGCCGTGGTGGTCGGCCGGGTTACCGACGACCAGCAGTTCCGCACGCTTTGGGACGGTGAAGAGGTTGCCTGCATGCCGATCGCCGCGCTTACTAAGGAAGCGCCGGCGTACCATCGGCCGACGGCGCGGCCGGCCTATCAAGATCAAGTGCAGCAGTTGGACTTTGCGACCATCGCCGAACCGAAAGACTTCGGCGCGGTGTTGAAGCAATTACTCGCCTCGCCCAACCTGGCGTCCAAGGAATGGATCTATCGCCAGTACGATCAGTATGTTCGGGCTAATACGATTGTCGCCGCCGGCGCCGACGCCGCGGTGATCCGCGTCAAGGGCACGGCAAAAGGTTTGGCCCTGGTGACCGACGGCAATAGCCGTTACTGCTATCTCGATCCCTATGTCGGCGGCGTTCTTGCCGTCGCCGAGGCGGCGCGCAATCTCGCCTGCGTCGGCGCGCGTCCGGTGGGACTGACCGATTGCCTGAATTTCGGCAGTCCGGAAAATCCTGAAGTGATGTGGCAATTCGCCGAGGTGATTCACGGCATACGCGACGCTTGTTTAGCGTTGCACGTCCCGGTGGTGAGCGGCAACGTCAGTTTCTACAATGAAACCGACGGTGTGCCAATCCATCCGACGCCGATCATCGGCATGGTCGGGTTGTTGGAAAAAGTCGAATGCTTCGTCACGCCCTGGTTCAAGGCCGCCGACGATGTCGTGATATTGCTCGGGCGTACCCGGGAAGAACTGGGCGGCAGCGAGTATTTGAAAACGATTCACGGACTGACGCAAGGCACGCCGCCCTGGATCGATCTCAAATTGGAATTAGCGGTGCAAAACTGCTGCATCGAGGCCATCGAGCAGGGGCTCCTGCAATCGGCCCATGATGTCTCCGATGGCGGCCTGGCGGTGGCGCTCGCCGAGTGCTGTATCGGCGGTCCGGACAAACCCCTGGGCGTGCGCGTCGAGACCCATGAGATGATCCGCACCGACGCGCTCTTGTTCAGCGAGTCGCAGTCGCGCATTATCGTCTCGGTCAAAGAAAATAATATCGAGCGCCTGCAAGATCTCGCCGAGCAGCATCATGTGCCGCTGCTGGCGCTGGGTGCGGTCGGCGGCAGCCGCCTGGCGTTTCAACCGCTTTTACAATTGCCAGTAGAAGAATTGCGTGGGATCTGGTTTAATGGTCTCACGGCGCGGCTCAAATAACTTCGTTTCAAGAGTTCAAACTTTCGAGGTTCAATCGGATAGGGCGGGATCGCGAAAATTATCGATGTCCGACAAATTCGACAAATTCCATGACGAGTGCGCGGTCATGGGCATCTACGGCCATCCCGAGGCGGCCAACATGGCCTATCTGGGGCTCTATGCGCTGCAGCACCGCGGCCAGGAATCTTGCGGCATCGTGACCTCCGACGGCAGGGGGCTGATTTCCCATCGCCAGATGGGGCTGGTCGCCGACGCTTTCAAAGAGGACGTGATCAAGCGGCTCGAAGGGCAAAACGCTATCGGCCACAATCGCTACTCCACCCAAGGCCAGAGCCATCTCAAAAACGCCCAGCCCTTCGTCGTCGAATATTCCCAGGGGCCGATTGCGATCGCGCATAACGGTAATCTCGTCAATGGCACGCTGCTGCGCAACGAGCTCGAGCAGGCGGGTTCGATCTTCCAGTCAACCTCAGACACCGAAGTGATCATTCATCTGATCGCTACTTCGAAAGAGCCGACGTTGATGGGGCGGATCGTCGAAGCGCTGAGCCGCTGCCGCGGTGCCTACTCGCTGCAATTTTTGACCCTGGACAAGCTGATCGCGGCGCGTGATCCCTACGGCTTTCGCCCGCTGGTGCTGGGCCGCTTTCCCGAGGGGAAAAATCGCGGCGCCCATGTGTTCGCTTCGGAGACCTGCGCTTTGGATCTGATCGAAGCGGAGTATATCCGCGACGTTGAGCCGGGCGAGATCGTCACCATCGGCCCCGATGGTTTGGAATCGCTCAAGCCGTTCCCGCCGGTGCCTCATGCCAAATGTATTTTCGAATATATTTACTTTGCTCGTCCCGACAGCAAACTCTTCGGCCACAACGTTTACCAAGTGCGCAAGTCGCTGGGCCGCCAGCTGGCGCGGGAGAGCGGCATTGACGCCGACCTGGTCACACCGGTACCCGACTCCGGCGTGC
Organism: Thermodesulfobacteriota bacterium; assembly: GCA_041749055.1. Taxonomy (GTDB): domain Bacteria; phylum Desulfobacterota; class Binatia; order UBA9968; family UBA9968; genus DP-20. Next base: position 11,892 of record JBGTCC010000571.1, read on the forward strand.
CAGCGGCGATGGGCTTCGCCGAAGAATCGAAGATTCCCCTCGAGTTCGGATTGATCCGCAATCACTATGTCGGCCGCACTTTTATCGAGCCGCAGCAGACGATCCGCAACTTCGGCGTCAAGATCAAGCTCAACGCCCAGCGCGATGTCTTGCAGGACAAGCGTGTCATCGTCGTCGACGACTCCATCGTGCGCGGCACCACCAGCCGCAAGATCATTCGCATGCTGCGCGACGCCGGCGCCCGCGAAGTGCACCTGCGTATCAGCTCGCCGGCGACCACCGGTCCCTGCTACTACGGCATCGACACGCCAACCCGCGGCGAACTGATCGCTTCGGCCAACTCCGTCGAAGAGATCCGCCGCTTCGTCGAAGCCGACACCCTCGCCTATCTTTCCAACGACGGCATGTATACCTACTTTGACGGCGACAAAAAAGGTTTCTGCGACGCCTGCTTCACCGGCAACTACCCGGTTCATTTCGAAGACGAAGGTCATATCAAACAGCTCCATTTGTTCGACGCGCTGAATCGTTAAAGCGAAGATCGTGTTCACGACGAAGGGCACGAAGTTCGGAAAATTCGCTAGCTCGGGCTAGCGCCGCGTAACCCGACCTGTCTCTCAACTGCGATGCGGATCGTGGTGTCCTGGTTTCACTTCGCTGCTGATTCTTCACAAGGGAGATACCGGGGCACTTGGGTGACTCCGATCGGACGGAATTCTTCTGCTGAATTCAAATTGACAAGCGAGACGTTGAAGTTGGTGCCTGCGGCGGGCCGCCTGAGAGTCGGGTTACGCTACGCTAACCCGACCGACAAGACTCGTCGTGTCTGCCACTCACGAAACCGAGATTCCTCGGGTTTACCTCGGAATGACAATCGCGCCCTATCCTCGAGTGACGCGAGGAAAGTCGACTTCGACTCGACAGATTCCAAACCCGTCGGTTTGGACCCGAGTGTCGACCAGTTTTCAGCTGCGCAATCTGGCCTCAGCTATCCGCCGTTGTCCCCGGGGCACGAGCCGACGCCATTTAATTTCTTTGTTCACCTGCCGATAGCTTAGCTGTTGGGGGCAGACTGGGGCTGGCCGGGCAGAGCGTCGTCAACTCTCAACAGGCAGGACAACATGGACCAAGAAGACAGAATCACGAGAAAACGGGTAGCGATCGACGAC
>JBGTCC010000572.1:0-6978 GCA_041749055.1 Thermodesulfobacteriota bacterium
GGCTTCCCGTTGTTGCTTGTCCCCGGTGGGGGATTGAACTCAACGATCGCCGGCTTGAAACGCGGCGTGCCTTATAATGCGATCGAGGAGTTCAAGGGAGAGTACCGCTGCATCTTCTCGGATATGCGCAACGCCAATGGCGGCCAGTCTTCCGGCCCGCTCGACATCGAACGGCCGTGGGATGCCTATACCGATGACCATATCGGTGTGATGGATCACATGGGAATCGACAAGTTCGTGGTCATGGGTTTCTGCATCGGCGGTCCTTTGATTTGGAACCTGCTGAAGCGGGCGCCTGATCGTATTGTCGCAGCCGTGCTGGCGCAGCCGAGCGGATTCCGGCCGGAGCTGCCCAACCACTCATACGAGAACAACATGAAAGGCTGGGGTCCGGAATTGGTCAAGCGCCGGCCCGACATCACGATGGCGATGGTCGACAAATTTCTCACCAAGATGTACCGCACCAACGCCGACTTCGTTTGGACTGTGACGCGCGATTTCGTCCGCAATTGCCAGACGCCCGTACTGATCCTGCCGGATGATACCGCGCCGCATCCGTACGCCGTCGCCATGGAGGCCGCGATGCTCGCGCCGAAGGCCGAAGTAAGCATGTTCCCGTGGAAGGAGCCGAAGGAGCGGATTCCCCTCGCAGTCCGCCAGATACGTTCCTTCCTCAGAGCGCATCGGCCTGCTCCTGCCTAGACGGCGGTATCTATACGACAACGGCCCAGCGGCAACGCGTTAGGGGCATCGAAATAGCAGGCGAGACAAAATGCCTCGGGGGAATATATGACTTTGATGCTGTCCAATGACGACGCTGCCAAGGTTTTGACGATGACGGATACGATTGCCGCCCTCGAGGCTCTGTATATGGACCTCGGCACCGGTAGCGCCATCTATCGGGGGCGGACGGACTTGTTCGCGCCGACCACTGCCGATATCGGTTTTGATGTGCCGGCGGCGCATCAATTTAAAACCCTCGACGGTTCCATTCCCAGATTGCAGGCAGCATCAGTTCGCGTCACGTCTGACGTGGTCGCATTTCCAGAGATGAATGGTCTGCGGCGGCGTATCAAAATTCCGGCTGCAACCGGCAAAGCCTATGTCGGGCTGGTTTTCCTTTTTAGTTCCTCCACCGGTGAGCTGATTTCGATCCTGCAAGACGGGATGCTTCAACGCTTCACCGTCGGCGCAGTTAATGCTATCGCTGCCAAGTATCTCTCACGCTCCGACTCATCGATCGTCGGCCTGATCGGTGCAGGCGGACAGGCGGGACCGCAATTGGCAGCTCTAAAGGAAGTACGGCCAATCCAACGTGTCCGCGTCTACAGCCAGGGCGCTGGCGAGGCCGCTGCCTTTGCCGAGACGATGTCGGCCTCGCTCAAACTGGACATAACTATTGCCCAAACGCCCGAGGCGGCGATCCGCGGCGCGGACATCGCGGTGACGGCCACCAATAGCCGCGTGCCATTTTTCCCCGCGCAGTGGCTTGAACCGGGCATGCATCTGAGTTGCATGCAGCGTGACGAGGCACAAGACGATTGTTTCGCACAGGCCGATGTCGTGGTGTTTCATACGCGCGAGAAGGAGCATGAATATGTTTCGACTGACTTTTCCGCAATGGAGAAGCAGTATGGATTTGTCATGCGCGATCATCCACCGCGCGATCTCGACTGGAACAAATTTCCTGATCTAGGTGAGCTGGTCGCAGGAAGGATAAACGGCAGAGAAGGCGCTCAGCAACGGACACTCTTCCTTAACAGTACCGGTGTGGGCGCGCAATTTACCGCGCTCGCGGATCTTATCTACCGCGGAGCCCGAAGATCAGGCTTGGGGCATGAAGTGCCGGCAGAGTGGTTCGTCGAGAGTATTCAGCCATGAGGGCAGATACGAAAAACGATTATATAGATAGGCGAAAAGGGGGTGAGTTCTTCCACGGCGCTGCAGCCGACACGCCTAAAGCCGCGCGGTTAGTAATCGTAGCTCGGTTTATCGGCGTCGATAAAACAGAGATCGAATGGGCCTTGCAGGGTTTTTAGCGTTTCGGCGGCGCGTCCCTCCCTGATTTCGATTTTCTTCGCGTGCGGGCTCTGGGCAAAAAAACGGCGCGCGATTCCGATGGCGTTGGGATCGAGCTCACAGGTGATGATCGCGCCGTCGGCGGGCAGCGCCTCGGCAAACGACAGGGCGCTGTAGCCGGTAAACATCCCCACTTCAAGAATTCGTTTCGCTTGGGTCATGCGCACCAGCAGCTTGAGAAAAGCGCCTTCGATCTCACCGACCAGAAAATTCGCCGTGGCGGTTTTCTCTTCGGTTTCGCGTAATAGTTTTTCGTGCAGCTCGGTGAGCGCCGTGGTATGCCGCTCGCAGTATTCTTCAACACCTTCGGGCAGAACTTTGACGCCGACGGCACGGCGGTCTTTCTTTTGTTCCATATCTTTATGGGTCCCCTTTCATGAAGCGACGATGCGGTGGCGCGATAGTTTTCAGCTTATCGATCTCGATCGCCATTGTTGCCTCATCGATTTTTGATCGCCTCCAGCCTACCACCTTCGCGTTTCTTCCCGCCAGAGAATTTTCTTGGTTTGGAGAGAACAATCGTTAAAACCAATGTTGCGATAACGTAACCAGTAGGGCCGGAAAGGCAAGCGCTTTCGTTGCGATCTTGTTGTACAAGAATAAAAAGAGTTAAAGAATATCGTAGTCAAAAAATAGGAGGACAGTCATGGATACCGTTCCATCGAGAAAGTTAACCCGGGAAGGGGCGATGAAAGTGCTCGGCACGGCGGTGGACCGAGCAGAGGCTTTGAAGTGTCATGTGAGCATCGCCGTGGTCGACGACGGCGGCCACCTGATTGCCTTTACGCGCTCGGAGAAGGCCGAGCTCTACTCGATCGCGATTGCCCAGGCATAGGCGAAGAGCGCGGCACTGACGCGATTTCCCTCCGGCAAGAAAAGTCCCACCGGGAATGAAAGGAGCGATCATCACGCTCTGGCGATCACGTTGGCCGCCGGCACCGATTCGTTCGTGACCATCGAAGGCGGTTTTCCGCTTTTCTCCGAGGGCGAAATTGTCGGGGCCGTGGCAGTCAGCGGCGCCGGCGCTAAAGACATCGACGTCGCACAAACCGCGGCGGCCGCGCTGGGCAAATAGGCCCCGGTGTCGAAATCACCCGAGGCATGGGCGGCGGCATCGACGTCCGTGCTCATAAGGCGCGCCATTGGTGAAAAAATCGCAACCTAGCATTTACTGCCGGGTTCTTCTTTTGCCAAAAATAAATTATACAACGGCGTCTTCATGCGCTTGGCTCGAGCAAGGCTTCTTCGACGGCGAACTTAACGCCTACCGGCGCGCCGAGAAGGAAGGCTATGACGCCGTGGTGCCGTTGGGCATGCTCGATTTAGCCGTTGATGGCGGTTGATCGGCCGTGGATATTCCGGTTATCGGTCCGATGGAGCCATGCCTTCACGTCGCCGCACTGCTTGGCGACCGTTTCGGCCTGATTATCTATCACGAAAAACTGCTCGCCTTTAACCGCGCCATCGTACGCCGTTACGGCATAGAAGAGCGCCTTGTCGGTTTTGGCACGCGCGGTTTTGACTTACCGGACCTGGCTGCCCACCGCGACCAAGTGGTGCAAAATTTTGTCAACGAAGCAAAGCGGTTGATCGGTCTCAGCGCCGAAGTGATCATCCCCATGGCAATCAGCCAGTGCCCGGTTCATATCCAGCCAAACTGGTTGCAAGAGCAACTCGGCGTGCCAGTGGTCGAAGGCTTCGGCGCGCCGATCCGAACGGCGGCATTGCTGGCCGGCCTCGGTCTCAAACAATGCCGCGCGCGTTGGTCAAAATCGGCGATCGGCCAGAAATAAGTCACGGCGGCAATTGCAATCGCCGAAACGCCGGCGGGTTGACAGTGAAACTTCAATCTAGTTTATAGAGCATATCCAGCAGTAAGAAAGGATTGTCTTCCATGGCAAGGCAGTACAAATGCATTTCTGGCGACGGCCATATCGACTTGAACCCCGACATCTGGCGCGACCGCGTTCAAGCGAAGTATCGTGAGCGCGCGCCCAAGCGCGTCAAGATGCCCAACGGCTCCGATGCCGTGGTCATCGACGGCGGCAAACCCAACACCATCGGCATCACCCGCAGCGTGCGCGTCGCCCATGCCGATCTCGCCAAGCAAGTGCCGACCTTCGAAACCTGCGCCGGCACCGGCACCCCAGAGCAACGCTTGGCCGAACAGGATCAAGACGGCATCGACTGCGAGATCTTGTTTTCGCAGATCACCTTCGTTTTACGACAGACTAAAGACGACGAATTCTATCGCGACTGCATCCGCGCCTACAATGAATTCCTCGGCGCTGAATATAGCGCGCCGGCGCCGGACCGCTTGGTTTGCATGGGCACTTTGCCCACCACTGGCGTCGGCGACGCGATTAAAGAAATGGAACACTGCGCCAAGCTCGGCATGAAAGGCGTCAAACTCGATCGCTATCCCAGCGGCAAAACTTATCCGACGTTGGAAGACGACAAGTTCTGGGCCGCCGCTCTCGATCTGCGCATGGCGCTGACCAATCACAACACCGGAACCATGGGTTCCGGAAAAGGCGAGCCCGATTATCTCTACGCCAAAGATCCCGGCCACGATGTGCACCAGAAAGACGCGTTTAAATTTTTCACCCGCTTCACCAACGACGCCATGACCGCGCCGCTGCAGATGGCGTTCGCCGGAGTGTGGGATCGCTTTGCCAAATTGGAATTTTACTGGGCGGAAACCATGGTCGGCTGGTTCGAGTATGGCCTGTGGCAGGTCGACGATCACTATCGCCGCTACATCGGCATGATCCACGACAACTGGGGGCTGCCTAAGCTCGAACGCATGCCCAGCGAGTACTTGAAAGACCGCAACTACTGGGGCTTCCTGCACGACCCGGTAGGCGTCAAACGGCGCCATAGCATCGGCGTCGACAAAATCATGTGGGGCACCGACTTCGCCCACGCCGCCAGCGAGTATCCCAACTCACAAAAACACCTCGAAGAAGATTTCGCCGGCGTGCCGGAAAGCGAACGGCGCGCTATTTTGGTGGATAATTGCGTGAGGTACTTCCATTTGAACGACTGAGCGATCCGAAAACGGCTGGAACCCTTGGAACGACTGGTACCCTCGGAACCGTTCCAAAAGTTCCAATTGTTCCAGTCGTTCCAATCGGCTCGGAACCGGCAGCGATCGGCGAAGGAGATTGAAGTATGAGCGACGTCGGCACCACCCACGAAGACCTCGAACATTTTCTTGGCGACCACTACCTGGTCGGTGCGGGGCTGAAACGCGACAAGCGTGTCACGCCGCGCACAGGCAAGACCGCGGCACATTGGCAATGGGACGGTATATACCGCGGTCTGCAACGTTCCGGCGAGATCGTCACGGTCGGCCCGGATGGCATGACCGGCATGCGCTCGGTGGTCGGCATCGAAGCGAAGAACTTCCCGATCTGGATGAACGCGCAAATTCTCATGCCCGGCGAGCGCACCCAGTGCCACCGCAACCTGCGCAGTGAAACCCGACTGGTCTGCGTAGCGCCCAGGGACGCGGTGTTCGTCTGTGAGTACGAGGCCTATCCGATGGAGCGCGGCGACGTCGTCATCAGCCCGGCATGGACCTACCACGATCACTGGAATAAAGATAAGACGCCGGCGATCTGGATCGACGGCTATGACAACGGCTATAACCCGAACTTCAACGTCAACGAGCGCTTCCCCAAAGACAGCCCCTACGAAGAAGTGAAAAAGCCGGCGGGTTACGGCCAGCGCACCCTCGGCCTGGCGCGGCCCATCGCCGCCAATACGAATGTCGCGCCGTTTCCGCTGCCGCCAATGCGTTACCCCTGGGCCGACACCCATGCGGCCTTGATGGCGCTGCGGGAAAACAACGAGAGCGACCCCTACGACGGCGTGATGATCATGCTCGCCAGCCCGGTGGACGGCGGCCCGACCTTGCCGACCATCGCGTGGCAAGCCCAGCTGCTAGCGAACAAACAAAAAACCATGGCGCACCGCCATAACAGCACCACCTTCTACTTCGCGTTTGAAGGCGCCGGCGCGGTGGTCATCGACGGCGAAAGGCGGGAATATAACAAAGGCGATATCTTCGCCGTGCCGGCGTGGACCTGGCACCATCACGAGAACAGCAACCGCGACGACACGATCCTTTTTTCCATCGACGACTGGCCGGCGATGAAAAAGCTTGGCTTCTACATGAAGGAAGAGGCCAAAGGGTTCTGACAGCGGGCAGGTTTCAAACCTGTCTCTACACCTGGAATTCAATCGCCAGCGATAAATTGTCCCGACGTTTGATTCAAGGGGCGGGTTAAAAACCCGCCCGCCGAATCCCTCTAGAGTACCGCGTAACTTTCGTGTAGAAGAATCAGCACCATGACGAGCGCCGCGCCAACTTTAGCCGCCATGACAACGGCAACAGCCGAGGATACTGCCAAAATCGCCGTCAGCCTGCGCGGCCTGTGGAAGACCTACGCGGGCAGCAGCAAGCCCGCGGTGCAAAACCTCTCCATCGATATCCGTGACGGCGAGATCCTGACCCTGCTCGGCCCCAGCGGCTGCGGCAAAACCACGACGTTGAGAATGGTCGCCGGCTTGGAACATCCCGACGCCGGCGATATCTATTTCGGCGCGCAAGCCGTGGTCATGACCGCGAATCGGCTGTTCATGCCGCCCGACAAACGCAACGTCGGCATGGTGTTTCAATCCTACGCCATCTGGCCGCATATGACGGTGGCGGAAAATGTCGCATTCCCGCTCCACGCACGCCGCTTCCCAAAGAGCGAAATCAAAGGCCGGGTCATGAAAGCTCTCGACCTAGTCGGCTTGGGCGGTTTTGAAGATCGGCCGGGGCCGCTCCTGAGCGGCGGCCAACAACAACGCGTCGCCTTCGCCCGCGCCCTGGTCACCGAACCGCGC
>JBGTCC010000573.1:0-2731 GCA_041749055.1 Thermodesulfobacteriota bacterium
GAAATTCTTGCGGCACGCTGCCATGCCCTTCTTCGTCTTCGGTGATTTTTCGATAGGGCTGCTTGATCCACTCCGGCACTGCCGGCGATTTGAGGCACATCTGAATCAAGTAATTCGCGACCGTCTCACCCGCCAGCGAAAAACCGGCGATGCGTTCGCAGGTGTCATTCAACCCCTCCATGGCGTTGAACATGGCGGTCTGCGCCGGCAGAGGTTTGTAGTCGAACGGTTCGGCGCCCAAGTCGCGGATGCGCTTGGCAAGCAACTGCGCATGAACCATCTCTTCATGGGCCGACTCGGCCATGGTCGCTTTGACATCGAACTCGGGCGTGGTCTTGAGCCAGGTGCCGAAGAGATCGGCGGCGCGCAGCTCATTAAATAACCGGCTCTTCATGACCCTGATGCGTTCCTCATCGGTGCCCAGAGGCACATAGGAGTATGCCGGCGGATTACCATCGAGCACATGGCAAAACTCATGCACCGGCGCAAGAATTTCCTGCAAGAATTCGTCACCGTTCATAGTCTGCGCGGCATCCTCAATTTTTTCCGAAACGTTTTGAACGACTGGAACGTTTGGAACCTCCCTTTAAATTAGACCCGCCAGCCCTTCTGGGAGATATCGATGCCGTTACCTTCGGGATCGTGGACGCGATACTCAGCGAACGGGATGCGCTCGGGCCGTTTGGCGCCGCGGCGCACGCCTGCCCTCTCAGCCCGACTCTGCATCTCCTCATTGCTCTGCACGTGGAAGCCAAAGTGATTGAGCCCCATGGGCTCTTCCTTGCGCTGGTAGAGCAAGGCGAGATTAAAGTAGCCGTCAGAAACAAAGATCGACGAGCGGTCGGTGCGTTCGACTTCTTTCATGTCGAGGACTTTGCAGTAGAACTCCGCCAGCTTCTGGGGATTCGGCGTGTATAGCGCGATGTGGCGAATCGGCACCGGCCGGGCGGCATAGGCGACATCGAAGGCGCGGCGGGACACACCGACGGTATTGCCGTCAGGATCCTTCAGCTCGTGATCAATGGTCGCCGGCGAATTGACCTCGCAAACCTCACTATCCGCCATGCCCGCATGGGCGAGCTTTTTGCGGATCGATTCGACCCGCGCGGTATCGAAGCCGATATGGCGAAAGCCGCATTTCTCCGGGTCCGGCTCCGTCAACAAACCCAGGTTGAAGGTACCATCGGAAAGAAATAGCGCCCCCTGGTTGTCATCGATCTTTTCGAGATCGAAAACCTCTTGGTAAAACTTGGCGAGTCGCGCAGGGTCTGCGGCGGCGATGACCAACTGACGTAAGTTTGCCATGATAACTGGTATCCTTTCACGAAGCGGCTGGCCGCTAATATGTCATGGTCGATCGATCATTGCAGCAGATCGCTCGTCGAAGCTAAAGCGGGCCGGCCCACCCTCAGCGCCACGGGCTTAAGCGGCACGCGTAAACTAAACACACTGCCGACTCCCACTTCGCTGGACAGTTCAATCTTGCCGCCCAGCGCCGTGGCGAGTTTCTTACAAAGTCCAAGTCCGACACCCGTGCCACCATACTGGCGGGTCGACGAGCCGTCGAGCTGGCGGAAATCTTCAAAAATCACTTGCTGATCCTCGCGCCGTATACCGATACCGGTGTCGGCGATGGCGATCTCCAAAAACTCGCCGGCGCTTTCCTGGACACGGCGGACCCGCAGCTCGATCTTACCCTTCTCGGTGAACTTGATCGCGTTGGTAATGAGTTCGAGCAATATCTGCTGGAGCTTCTGGCCATCGCTCTCGATGGTCTCGATGGCCGGCTCCATGTGAATGCCGAATTGGATCGGCCGTTGGCGGATCAAACGCTGAGTCATCATCTCCAGACCGCCGAGAAGCTCCTTCAACTTGACGGTCTCCACCTGCGCCGCAGGACTATCCGCTTCCATGCGTGAATAATTCATCAAGTTGTCCATCAGGTGGGACAACTCTTGGCCGTTGTTCACCAGCCGATCGAGAATCTCCCGGCCGCTGCCGTTGATACCGCTTTCCCGCAGGACTTCGCTAAAGCCGATGATGGTGCTCACCGGCGTGCGCAGCTCGTGGCAAATATTAGCGACGAAGTCCTTCTTGATGCGGTCCATCTCGATCAACTTCCGGTTGCTCGCCTCGACCCGTTGGCGCGCCTCCACCGACTCTTGATAAAGCCGGCCATTTTCCAACGCCAACGCCAATTGATCGGTTAAACTCCGCAGCAAGCGGAAGTCCTCCGCGCCATATTCGCCGCCGGACCATTTCGGGCCAAAACAAACGAAACCGCGCACCGCCCGTTCATAAACCAGCGGCATGAGCAATTCGGCTTGCCAGCGGTCAAAGATGGCGAGCAGCAACCCACGCTTTTCGGCGAAGCGCGGATGATTGGAAATCTCGCTGCGGCTCATGCCACGGGCATCGGCGGCATCCAGAAGACCGGCCAAATAATCGCTGTCGGCCGCCAGTAGCGCCGCATCTTGCACCGTCTTTTGGCGCATGGCGCAAACCAATTCTGAAGAATTCTTTGGCCGGTAAACCAGCGCCGCGCTGTCGATGCGCAGCGGCTTACAGACATGATCAACGAACCCCTGGGCCAGCGCCGGCGCCGCGTCCAGGCTCCGGAGAAACAGGCTGGTTGCCTCCTGAACCTGCGCCGGGTCGTAATCCTGGCGGTAAACGAAGCGGTCGACGACATGTTCGAGCCAACGCAGCAACGGATTGAAGATCGCCACCA
>JBGTCC010000574.1:0-3259 GCA_041749055.1 Thermodesulfobacteriota bacterium
GTTGCGCATGCGCCGCCGGGCCGCGCAACCGCGCAACATTTTTCACGATCACGATCCATTCGTAGGGACCGCGGCGGACGGTCATCCTATCGCCGGCGCGGACGCTGCGGCTCGATTTGGCGCGCTCGCCGTTAATTTCGACCTTGCCGCCGCCCACTGCTGCGGCCGCCAATGGGCGGGTCCTAAAAAAGCGCGCGGTCCAGAGCCATTTGTCGATGCGCACCGGTTCGTCTTGTTCGGCCATGGCGCGGCTCAATTTAGGGCCAGGGAAACTGCGCCACCGGCGTGTCGTTAAGCAGCCGGTGGTCGGTCATATCGCATTGCAGCGGCGTGACAGAGACATAGCCTTCGTGCACGGCGACGCAATCGGTGCCGTCGTCATGAGCGAAGCCCAAGTCGTCGCCGCCGATCCAATAATACTTGCCGCCGCGCGGGTCGACCCGTTCGACGATGGTTTCACTGTAATGGCGCTTGCCCATGCGGGTGAACTTCCAGCCCTTGAGTTGATCTCTCGGTAAATCGGGCACGTTGATGTTGAGCAGGGTGCCCGCCGGAATGCCGGGCTTTTGGATGCTCTCGATCAACCTCGCGGTGAATTCCGCCGCGGCGCCAAAATCAAAATTCACGAAAGTGACAAGAGATACGGCGATGGCGGGAATGCCCAGGAGCGTGCCCTCGATGGCCGCGGACACCGTGCCTGAATAAATAATATCGTCGCCGAGATTGGGCCCTTTGTTGATGCCGGAGACGACCAGGTCGGGTTTTGCCGGCAACAGCCCGGTGAGCGCGAGTTTGACGCAATCCACCGGTGTGCCATTGACCGCCATGCGCCGCGGCCCGAGCTCGTGGACGCGCAGCGGCCGGTGCAGGGTCAACGCGTGGCTCATGGAACTCTGTGCCCGGTCCGGCGCCACGGTGTAGATCTCGCCAAGGTGAGCGAGGCTCGTTTCCAGAGCGGTGAGTCCTTCGGATTGGATGCCGTCGTCGTTGGATAGCAAGATGATCATGGGGCCATACTGGCAAAGAAGATGTAAACGGACAAGCGCAAGGGATAGCCGACGAAGGTCGGCTACATTCGGTCGTACGGAGGAAGCGGGACGATGTTGACTAAATGAATATTTCTCCGGTCCACATCTCAGCATCGGTTTTAAATGAGAAAGGATCGTAAAAGATCAGGTCGGGTAGCGCCGCGGTTTCGATAGACTCACGAAAGTCTCCTTGCAGAAGTTGCCAGCGACGTAGGATGGGTCGAGTTCTTACGAAATCCATCGGTTTCGAAATGTGGCCGCATTGCGAACCTCAACGCGCCTTGAAACTTCTCATCCATAAGAATGCCTGCGCGTGACGCCGCCTCTAGTCCGTGCTAAATTCACAGAGGAGGGTGTAAACATGGCAACTCTCGATTGGTCTCAATGTCCCGCGGTGGAAAGCGTCCCCGGCAAGGTAAGCGGTGCTTGGGTTTTAAAGGGGACGAGGATGCCGGTATCGGCCATCTTTGAAAATCTTGAAGCTGGGGCCAATATCGACGACATTATGGAATGGTTCGATGGCCTAGATCGTGAACAGGTTAAGGCGGTCATCGAATTCGCCATTCGCAGTCTCGATAAAGAACCAACTCACGCGCCGTAATGCGAATTATTTTTGATCAAGCAACGCCACTGCCCATCCGGCCGCATCTCGATCGCCACACGGTCCGCACCGCAGCACAGCAGGGTTGGGACAAGTTCAAGAATGGTGAGTTATTAACCGCAGCGGAAGAGGCCGGGTTTGATCTGTTGCTGACAACAGACAAGAACATGCGCTACCAGCAGAATCTTCAAAACCGTAAAATCGCCGTCGTCGTTTTAGGCCAACAGCAATGGCCGCTACTGCGCCCCCACATTCAGCTTGTCGTTGACGCTATAAATGCAGCTACACCCGGCAGTTATGTTGAGGTGTCTGTACCGTTTGAGCCCGGGAGAACGGGTTGAGTCCTTCCCTCCCTCGCTACGGGTTTTTCACAGCCTACTCGGGATAACCCTTCGATACGCGCTACGCGCTACTCAGGATGGACGGAATTGGCGGAGTTTCGCCGATCACGATCGTTCTTGTTCACCAGTCAGACAGGCTACGCACGCGGAGAAAACGGATCGGTGCGCAAGCGCACCCTACGGCGCTTTGAAACACAACAGTCGGGTGCCTGCGCGGCTTCAGGCTCACACCTCGTTCGACCTTGGTTCTAACTTCAGCTCCGGACTTCAGGTTAAAAATTGCCGATGGCCTTCAATCATGGCGGCCAATTGTGCTTGCTCCGCCGGTGTCAAGGTCGCGGGTAATTTAGCGCTGCTGCGGCGCCAGCGCGTTAGCCACTTTTGGTCGAGCAGGGACGGTGCCAACGGATGCTTGGCGGCGCCTTCAGATCGATTGAACGCGATCGTGGTCTCGCTCTTCGGTCCGGTGCCGACCCCTTGGGCGACCCAGAAACCTGCGCTCAGCAATGCCACGCGCACGGCGGTGGCTGCGGAGTAAGTATAGAGTTCGGCCGGTTTGGCCAGACAGCGGGCAAAAATTCTCGTGAATATTTCTCCGGTCCACATCTCAGCATCGGTTTTAAATGAGAAAGGATCGTAAAAAATCAGGTCGGGGATCGCTGCGGTTTCGATTAAGTCGCGAAAGTCTCCTTGCAGAAGTTGCCAATGGAGCATTGCCGATGCGTGTTGCCAGCTGCCTTTGGAGAGAATCTTGGACGGCGCGCTGTGGTGCAGGTGCGGGAAGTAGCCGGAATGTTTGGCGGCGAGGGTGAGGGCATCGAGATCGTATTCAAAACTGAGCAGACGCAGGGGGCGTAGGCCGGCGCGGTTATTCCCCGAGTGGCAGCGCTCGAAGCAGTGAATCGCCGCCATGGCATTGCTGGCGGCGCCCAGGCCGACATCCCAAATGACCAATTCGTCGGAGGTGCCGCGACTTGTTTTTGACCACGCTGATTCCAGCGTGGAACCACTAAATGGGGTTTCCAAAGGGGGTTGAACATCCCCTTTGGTCAAGACCGGAGTCAATTCCCCGGCGGCGAAGTGACTTCGGTTATTGACTAAGCGCGCGGCGAGAGCCGACTGCTCGACGTAGAGCTGGTTGGATTCTACGCTCGGCGCATTCACCGAGTGCATGATTTCGCCGGAGCTGATTTGGCGAATGCTGTAGAAACCATGAATCGAGCGGTGCAGCTCATAATCGCCCAAGCGGGCCGACTGGACGACTTTGTTTTTCTTCGGCGGACGATTCG
>JBGTCC010000575.1:0-4402 GCA_041749055.1 Thermodesulfobacteriota bacterium
CCGAGGCTCTTGAGTATCTGATCCGCCCGGTGCGCCAACGGCGCGACGATCTCGATGGTGTACACTTCCTTCGCTAGTGCGCCGAGCACTGCCGCCTGATAGCCGGATCCAGTGCCAATCTCAAGCACGCGATGACCGGGCTCGATGGCCAGCTCCTGAGTCATGAAGGCAACGATATAGGGTTGGGAGATCGTCTGACCATGGCCGATTGGCAGGGGAGTGTCGTTGTAAGCGCGGTGCCGTTCGGGTTCCGGAACGAACAGATGGCGCGGCACAGTGCCCATGATATCGAGCACCCGCGCGTGGCGGATGTCGCGCCCGCGAAGTTGCACTTCCACCATGCGTCGACGCTCCGCGTCCCGGTCCCGCGAGCCGGGCTGGGCCTCGCTGCCAGCGCAACTGGCGACGATAACCAGGCTGGCGAGGAAGATCGAGGCGCGCAACGCAAAACTGCGCGCGGCGATTACATCGGTTCGGCGCATCTTACTTTAAAGACCCCTAGCCTTTGGTTGTCCGTGTTTCGCAGCGGGCGAGAAAGCCCGCGCTCCTTTATTTATTACTTCAGCAGCACGGCAACGGATTCTCGATCAAGTTATAAACATGATCGAAATTGACGTCGTTGATGCGCGCGAGGATTTTGAAGGTGCGCGGCGGTTCGTTTTTTAGGAAAACCATCAGCGCGGTTTCCACTGGTGGGCAGCCGGCTTTGACGCAGGGGACTTCTTTGACGACGATCGGCACGTCGGCAGGGAATTCTAGAATGGTTTGCACCCAATAGCGAATTTGATCGAGGGTGAATTTAGAAACATCTTGCTTTTTGCCGTAGGGATCGACGTCATCGGACGAGACGTATTCGCCGTCCGTGGTAATACAGTTCATGAAGCCTTGAGTGATTTTTTCTTTATTCAAATTGCGGCCGATGAAGACTAATCGATTCATCCGCTCTTCGGTTTCCGCCCAGGCCCGTCCAGGGCGGCCTTCGAACAACAAGTGGACGCCCTGGAAGACGAATTGATCGGGGTCTTTGCGCAGGTTTAAAATTCCCTTCATGCGCATGATCCGTTCGCCGAATTCACCGATCAGCTCGCGGAACCATTGGCTGATCTTGACGCCGTCGAGATCGCCGGCGGTTTCGATGGCAACGGTCTCGATATCTTCGGTGTGCGCATGATTGTGGTCGTGCTTGGCGGCTTTGATTTCCAGGTCGAGGGCGCGTAGGTCGAGGATCATGCCGATGTCGATGTCGGAATTCCTCGTCTGGCAGACACGCGCGGCGCCGTTGAGATTTCTCAGCTTGAATTCCAGCTCCGGCAGATCTTCCGGATTGATCAGGTCGATCTTGTTGAGCAGCACCATGTCGGCGAAGGCGATCTGTTCTTTGGCTTCCGGCGAACTGCTCAGTTGCTGAAAGATATGTTTGGCATCGACCACGGTGACGACGCCGTTCAAAGCGTATTCACTCCTGATCCGGTCGTCGATGAAGAAGCTTTGCACCACCGGCGCCGGGTCGGCCAAACCCGTGGTCTCGATCATTAGCGTGTCGAACTTTTCCCGGTGTTCGAGCAGTTGAAACAGGCTACGGAGTAAATCGCCGCGCACGGTGCAGCAGATGCAGCCGTTGCTCATCTCGACCACTTCCTGGTCCGACGAGATCAATAGATGGTGATCGATACCGACCTCGCCGAACTCATTGACGATGACGGCGACGCGCCGGCCATGGTCGGCGGTCAGGATGCGATTGAGCAGCGTGGTTTTGCCGGCGCCGAGAAATCCCGTCAAGACGGTTACCGGTATGCGTGGATCATTGCTGACTGCCATAGTGAAATTTCCTCGTAGTCGACTCGGTAAAAAATAACAACGGCCGATAGTTGAGTCAACCTTGCAGCAATTGTATACCTTGTGTTCTGATGGAGGGTTTGGCGATGAAACTCAAAGGCAAGGTCGCGTTGGTTACCGGTTTCGGCTCCGGCTTGGGGCAAGCTATCGCGATTATGTTCGCCAAGGAGGGCGCGGCGGTTGCGGGTATTTCGAAGACCGAAGCTAAGGGGTTGGAAACGGTCGCGGCAATCGAAAGGGCCGGCGGCAAGGCGTTATTTCGCGCCGGCGATATCTGCGATTCGGCGCAAATGAAAGCGCTCATCGACGACACGGTTAAGCAGTTCGGCGGCCTCGATATCCTGGTCAACAGCGCCGGCGTGCGCACCAACGGCAGTATCACCGAGATCAGCGAAGATGATTGGGACCGTACCCTGGATACCAATCTTAGGGCCGTGTTCGTCGCCTCGCGGTTGGCGATCCCCGAGATGAAAAGGCGCGGCGGCGGCGTGATCCTCCATATCGCGGCGCGATCCGGCATGCTCGGCCAAGCCGGTCGGGCGGCTTACTGCGCCTCGAAGGGCGGGATGGTGACGCTCACCGAGGCGATGGCGATGGATCATGCCCAGGACAGGATTCGTGTGAATTGCATTTGTCCCGGCCCGACACGCACGCCGATGGTCGACACCTCGACGGCGGAAAAGCTCGCGCGCTACAAAACCAGAGTGCCGCTCGGCCGCATCGGTGAGCCCGAAGACGTCGCCTATGCTGCGGTCTATTTGGCATCGGATGACGCTTCGATGGTGACGGCGGCGATCTTGCCGGTGGACGGCGGCATGCGGCTGACTGGCTCGTGAGAGTAGTGGCTGGTGATAGATATAGGATGCTCATCAAGGACAGTTTGAATGCTCGATGTTAGACCGATAGGGATCGAAGATTACGCGGAGCGGTGCAGTAAGCCGTTGTCGGCACTGCACGATAAGCTGTGGGTGGAGACTTATTCCAATACCCGCAACCCGCAGATGATGGTAGGCGCCCTGGAAGGGCAGTTCCTCAAAATGATCGTCGGCCTCACCGGCGCGAGGCGGATCTTGGAAATCGGCATGTTCACCGGCTACAGCACTTTGGCATTGGCCGAGGCGTTGCCCAAGGGCGGCACCATCGTGGCTTGCGAGATCGACCGGGTGGCTGCTGACATCGCCAAGCGCTACTTTGCCGAGAGCGAGCATAACGGCAAAATCGAAGTGCGGGTCGGCGCCGCGGTGGAAAGTCTCAAGCGGGTCTGGGGTCCTTTCGATCTCTGCTTCATCGACGCCGACAAGGAAAACTACGGCGTCTACTATGACGCATGCCTGGAATTGACCAGGGGGCGCGGCTTGATCGTCCTCGATAACGTCCTGCGCGACGGCCGCGTGCTCAACCCGCAAGACGACTGCACGAAATCTTTAGACGCGCTCAACAAAAGAATTCGCAGCGATCCGCGCGTCGAAAATGTCCTGCTGCCGGTGCGCGATGGCATCATGCTGGTGCGTAAGCTTTAAGTTGGCAACGCCGATACTGGCGAATTCTTGGTCGTAGTTCAATTTGCCTTCAACGACCTGTCAATGTAGGGGCGGACCTGTGTCTCCGCCCTCCCGACTCTTCCACAGTTCAGTGAATTAGCGGTTTTGTTTCGCCAGCGATGCCAGAGTTCGGTCGAGATCTTTCGGCAATTTTGCCTGCCACTCGTAGACTTCGCCAGCGAAGTTAAGGCGCAATTTCTCCGCGTGGAGGAACTGCCGCTTCAAGCCGAACTCCTTACGGAAATTCTTGTTGAATCCGAAGTCGCCATGCTGATCGTCCATGACGACCGGATGGCCGAGTTGGGCAAAGTGGTGGCGGATTTGGTGCAGCCGTCCGGTTTCGATGGCGACCCGGACCAGCGTGACCTCCGAGTAGCGTCGGACTACCCAATAGCGGGTCAGGGCGCGCACCGGATTGCCGTCGCGCCCCGGTAACGGCGTATCGATGATGCCTTGGTTGTGCGCCAACCGGCCCGCCAACAAGGCGCGATACTCTTTATCGACTGCGCCGATTTCGAAGGCTTGCGCCAATTCCTCGGCGGTCTTTGGATTCTTCGCGACCAGGAGAAGCCCGGACGTATATTGGTCCAGGCGATGGACGAGTTGCGGTTTGGTCTGACTGTCGCGATATCGCTGTTCTAATATCCCCAGCAGCGAGTCGCGTTTGCTGACCGTCTTGCCTTCATGCACGGCCAAGCCAGCCGGTTTATCGATTACCAGCAAATCGCTGTTCGCAAAAACGATGTCGAGCTTCGACGCCACGAGACTCGGTGGGGTAGGCGCGCCGTGCTTGTCGAAGGCAATGTAGAGTTGGATCTTGTCGCCGGCGCGGATTGGATCTGCCGGTTTGGCGCGCTCGCCGTTCAAGCGAATGCCGTTCTTGCGAAACAGTTTGCGGACATAACCTATTGGGAATTCTTTCTTGAGGTAGTTCTCAAGTTTCTTGCCGCTTTCGTTACTCCCCAGGATAATTTCCCGCATGGCATCGCAGAGTAAACGGGAGAACTCCCGCGGAGTCAAGCTTG
>JBGTCC010000576.1:0-3596 GCA_041749055.1 Thermodesulfobacteriota bacterium
CATTGATCAGTTTCTGCACCTGCATCGCCGACACCGGCTCAATGTCGAGCTTGCCTTTCTCCGCCTCGGCCAAGAATTCTTTGTCGGCAAAGGTTTTGGTCAATGCCGATTCCAAGGCCGCGGCGCGGTCGGCCGGCGTCCCCGGTGGAGCCGTGTAGACTTTGGCGAATTGATTGGGCGCGTAGGCGCCGAATCTGAGCAGCTGTTGCTGCTCTTCGGTCTTGGCGATCTGCGCAATGGTCGGCACGTTTTTGACCGGCAGCGCCGCAATCGGCTGATCGCCAACCTGCGCTAGGATTTGCCAATCGCCGTTTTTGACCCTGTCCAGCGACGTCACCTTGGTCGATTCCCAGCTATTGAAAAATCCGTCTAGCTCGCCGCTCTCCATCGCCAGCCGAACGTCGGCAGTGCCCTTGTAACCGCTAACGACTTTGATGTTGGCGCCCAGGAGATCTCTCAACAGCATCGGTCCCTGCTCCACCGTGGAGCCAGGGATACCGCCGATGGTGAGCTGCTTGGACTTGGCCCCGAGCAGTTCGTCGAACTTTGCGATGCCGGATTTTTTTGTCGCCAGCAGCAGATAGGTCTCGCCGATCGGCACGCCGAGAAAGCGAAACTTCGCCAGATCGAATTGCACGGCTGGATTGCCAAACTGCTGCTCCAAAATAATCTGGCCGCTGAAATTGCCGATGACCGTGCCGTCCTTGGGCGCGGCGTTGTACATATGGTTGGCCAGTATGATGCTACCGGCGCCGGCCATGTTTTCAACGATGATACTGGGATTGCCGGGAATATGTTTCTGAATATGCCGGCCGATCAGCCGCGAGTACGCATCGTAGCCGCCGCCGGCGGAGAAGCCGACAATGATTCTTACCGTCTTGCCACGATAAAAATCCGCCACCGCCTTGTCATCCGCCGCGGCGGCCCAGGTGTGTCTCGCCAGGCCGGCCGAGGCGATGAAAGATAGGAACACGAACGATGAAAACAACTTTTTCACAGCTACCTCCGCGAACGAGATTTTTGAGTAGCCCTGGCTATCACTAGGCTCCAACGGCTGTCAACCACGAGTTAGGTCTGGAGCTTGGTGTCTAGAGTTTAGCGTTAAAATGCGCCGTGCTAGACACTGCAATGAGAAACGGCTTCTCACAAGCAATTCCCAACGCAAGTTCACCGAAGTCCAAGGCATCAAGCTGCATTTCTTAGAATGGGGAGGCCGGCAACCCCGAGCCGCTGCTCGCCCGCGGTTGGACCAGTTTCGCAGCGAGCCGCAACGGGCGACATTCCCCATGGCAAATCTCTATCGATCTTTGTTGGGCGACGCTTCCGGGCCTGTAATCCGTTGGAGCGGGTCAGGCAGGAACTTTTCGATCGGAATCCATAACGCAACGAGAAACAGTAAAGGCATTACCGGGACTAGCGATATTCCGATGGTCCGCCGCAAAAGCGGCAAAAGCCCCGCCAAAAGCAGCAACAACAACACAGAAGCCGGAACCGGACTTGGAGCGAGCTTTATAATCACTGCGGTGGGAATAATCATCAATGTCAGATCGTGATCGTGAAAGTGCGGCGTTACCAGCATGGTCGCGGCAAATATCTTGAGCCACAGGACTAATTGTTGTGGTCTTGAGGCAGGCCGGTTACGACCAAAATGAATTAGTAAAGCGAGCAGAGCCAGAGTTCCAATCCACCAAGCATATTCATTCCAGGTTAACGGCAGGGCAAAATAAGCCAGCGCACGTAGGTTATGCATCCGTTCAGGATTGATGCGTAACGCATCGTCTCCTGATGCGGCCTGGCCCAAGAGATTAAAGAAAGCTTTGGCACCCAGTTCGCCGACGAGTATGAAAGAAAAAAGACCCAAAATCGAGACCGACACCGCGAATACCAAGACGGCCCGCCAGCGTCGCTGTCCGATCAAAACCACCGCTGGCATCAAAAGTAGCTGCGGTTTGAGAGATAACAAGGCCGCCCAAAGACCGGCGGCAATATCGTGGTCATCCAGGTTTGCGGTTACGAAGAGCACTAAAAGGAAAAAAACCAAGATAGAGGTTTGGCCCTCGAGTAGACAGTAGGATACCCCAAAGTTACATAACACGGACAAATACAAGCAACGCGATTGGTCGGCGCAAAGTCCTAGTCTATGGACCAGAAGCATCAACCCGCCGACCAGCAAGAGCAAATTGCCGACTGTCATGACCGAGTAAGCCGTCGGAAAAGACAACCAAGCTAGAGGGGTTAAAATCCAGGCAAAAAACGGCGGGTACATGAAAGGCAGCACCCAATCGCCCTGCCCCGGATAAAGGGGTTGTTGCACGGCTAATTGGCTCTTCAGATCGTATAAGGATGAAACGTCGCTGGCCATCAGTCTTGCTCCGGTATAGATGCTCGAGAAATCCGGCTTTGCGTCAAGACAAGAAAACCTCCCCATGACCACGAGATTCCACCAACAGCTGCCGATGAAGCCCCAAAGGCCTAATCCAACCCCAAGACCAAGCGCCGTTGCCCGAATCCGCCATATCGATAATTTTACATGTTTCGGTAGCATCGATGCAGGGTCTCAACTGAAGACATCTGTATCGGACGGCCGAATTCCCAGCCATCGAATCCATTCAGAGCCCAACGAAAAAAATACCTGTCGGCCTTCCAAAATTACCGATTAATTAGTTCCACCTTTTCACCCAATCGAGAATCACCTGATTAGTTTCCTCCGGCGCCTGCCAGAAAAAACCATGGGATTGGCCCTGAAGCACTTTCATTTCGGCACCGGGAATGCGCTCCATCAGCACGCGAGATTGCGCCCGGTGATTGCTGCCAACCGTATCGGCCTCGCCGATCAGCACCAACGTCGGCGCCTGAACATCGCCGAGCCGGTGCGTGCCTTCAAAGTTATGACGCGCGATGCACAGATGAATGAAAGGATCGAGCTTGGCGTGGGTCGCCCAGGCGACTTTAAAGAATGCTTCGACCTGATCGCGGTGCGCCGTGCGATAATCCTTGGTGAAAAATGTGTCCGACTCGACGATCTCATCATAAATGAATTTCTCGAAGCCCATCTCGACCATGTCGTATACCAAGCGGTGCGGCAAACCCGGCACGCAATCCGAACCCGCCCGCCCCGCCGTGCCGGAGCCGCTCGCCGCCATAATCAAACTTTTTACTTTGCCGGGAAAGTTTTGCGCCAACGATAACGCAATCCGCCCGCCCATGGAGTGGCCGATGAAATGGGCTGCGGGAATTTTTAAATGCTCCATCATCGCGACAATGTCCAACGCCATCTGCTCGATGGTATAAACCGACTGCGTCGGCACCGACCGGCCGCAACCGCGCGGATCGTGGAAGATCAATTGCAAGGAACTCGATAGCGGAAGCTGCCAAGGCTTCCAAACCTCACCGGAGTAAGCCGTCGACGGCACGAAGATCAGCGGCACCCCTTGGCCATGCGCTTCATAGTAGAGATCGACGCCCGTGGGTAATTTAATGTTTGGCATGGTGCGCTCCTTTGCCTGTGATTAGCGGCTTCGGCCAATGATAGCTTGATCGCTGCGCTCGAAATGACACAACCAGCGTAGTTCATAGAGCGCCGGCATCTGTCATCC
>JBGTCC010000577.1:0-3859 GCA_041749055.1 Thermodesulfobacteriota bacterium
ACTTTCGGATTTCGAACTTTGGCGAACCGAAGTTGATTAATAAAGCGTGTTGCAATTGAGATCCGCGTAGATACGCCAGGACTTGTGCTTCGTGTTCAGAGGCGATTACTCGCGCCACCTTCAGCTCAACGATCAGCACTCTGTTTATCAATAAATCAGCAAAATAATCACCCAATATAGTCCCATCTTCATCGACAACCGACAGGGGATGCTGTTGAGCCACATCGAATTCTAACCTCCGAAGGCGATGGACCAAAGCGTTCTCATAAACTTTCTCCAGATGACCATTGCCATGATATTTGTGGATGGCGTACGCGGTTTGGCGCACAACATCACAAAGTGCTCTGATATCTTCCATGATTTTATTTTGTGACCTTTGTGCACTTTGTGGTCAAAATTCCGAAATCCCGATCTCCGCGATCACCGGCGCGTGGTCGGAAGGCCGCTCTTTGGCGCGGAAATCAAGGTCAATGCTGCAGCTCTTACAAGTCTTCGCCAGTTCCGCTGAGAGCAGGATATGATCGATGCGCAGGCCCAGGTTGCGCTTGAAACCGTTCATGCGATAGTCCCACCAGCTGTAGGACTTGTCGGCTTGGTCGAACATGCGAAAGCTATCGGTCAGGCCCAGGGTGATTATTTCTTTGAACGCAGCTTTTTCCGGGTCGCTAAACAACACTTTTCCAGCCCAAGCTTTGGGATCGTAAACATCGCGGTCTTCCGGCGCGATGTTGTAGTCACCCAACAGCGCGAGTTTGGGATGGGCCGCCACTTCCTGTTTCAGCCAGACGATCAACGCCATCAGCCAGTCGAGTTTATATTTGTATTTGTCAGATTCGACCGCCTCACCGTTGGGGATGTACACGCAGACGACGCGCACGCCGTTCACCGTCGCCGCGATCACGCGCTTTTGCGGATCGTCGAGGCTCGGGATACCCGCGCTCACGTCAGCCGCAGCCGTCGGTGACAGTATCGCCACGCCGTTGTAGGTCTTCTGGCCGGCGTACACGGCCTGATAACCCGCCGCGTTGATATCCGCGAGCGGAAATTTTAGATCTTCGAGCTTGAGCTCCTGCAAGCACAGCGCATCGGGTTTGTGCCGATGGAGAAACTCCAAGACATGGGGCAGACGCACTTTAAGGGAATTGACGTTCCAGGTTGCCAGTTTCATAAGTCGCCTTTCTGTGCGGGAGGATGGTTAAAATAGTATTTTTTCGCAACCAAGGATCTAACCCAAGGTTCGAAGTCATTGATGCTTCGCCAAGCCGGTAAATAAAATATTGCCGTTTGGGATCGAGCATCAGCTCGGTATCGACGATGCTGTCTTTGCCAATATCGATGCCCAGCGAATTCTCTAATGGCATATCGACGGTTAAAAACACAATAATCAGCTTGAGCTGGCTGGCTAGCGATAACCTTCCGCCTGCATGCTGAACAAGCGGGCGTAGGTGCCCTTGCGATCGACCAGCTCTCGATGACTGCCGATCTCGCTAATCGCGCCGCCTTCGATGACCGCGATGCGATCGGCCATGCGCACCGTCGAAAAGCGATGCGAGATCAGGATCGCCATCTTCCCTGCCGTGAGCTCCTGGAAGTTGCGAAAAATTTCATACTCGGATTCGGCATCCACCGACGCCGTCGGCTCGTCGAGCACGAGGATCTCGGCGTCGCGCATGAATGCCCGCGCCAACGCGATCTTCTGCCACTGGCCCAAGGAAAGCTCGTGGCCGCCGTGAAACCAGCGGCCGAGCATGGTGTCATAATTTTCCGGCAAGCCGTCGATGATCGCGTCGGCGCCGCTCTTGCGCGCGGACTCGATAACCCGCTCCAGATCCGCCACCGCGTCGATCTGGCCAAAGCCGATGTTTTCCTTCACCGGCACATGGTAGCGGACGAAGTCCTGAAAGATCACGCCGATCTTCTGGCGCAAGGCCAGCGGATCGAGTTCGCGCAGATCGATGCCGTCGATCAGGATCGAACCCTCGGTGGGATCGTAGAGCCGGCTCAAGAGCTTGATCAGAGTCGTCTTGCCGGCGCCGTTGTGGCCGACCAGGGCGATCTTCTCGCCCGGCCGGATAAGCAGATTGACGCCGCGCAGCGCCCACTCGTCATGGTCGGGATAACGAAACCCGACGTCGCGAAACTCGATGCCGCCGCGCAAGGTCGCCGGCAATACTTTTGGCTGCGCGGCGATCGCCAACTGCGGCGTCATGCCGAGAAAATCGAAGAAGTTCGACATGAACAGATTGTTCTCGTAGATACTGCTGACGGAGTAGAGAATCGATTGGAAGGTCGTCTGACCCTGGCGAAAGATCGCCAGATAGAGCGTCATGTCGCCGAGAGAAATCTTAGTCTGCACCGTGTGCCAGACGATCCAGGCGTAGGAGCCGTAGAAGCCGAGCGTCGCCACCAAGCCGAGGCTGAATCCGGCGATGGCACGCTGGGATGCGAGCGCTTTATCTTCGCGGAAAAACTTTTCGAACAAAGTCATGTAGCGGGTCAGCAGAGTGCCGCCCAAGTTGAAAAGTTTGATCTCCTTGGCCGAGGAGTCCTCGGTCAACAGCCGGGACAGATAGTTGATCTGCCGGCTCTCGGGTGCGCGCCGGCTCAACAGGCGAAAGCCTTGGCCCGAGAAGCGCGTTTCGGCGATGAACGCCGGGATGCTGGTCAAGACCAGAATCGCCACTAGCCACGGACTGAAACGCAACAGCAGCACCGCGAAGGACGCCAGCGTGATGGCATTTTGGACGATCTGAAAGGTATCGTTAATCAGCTCCACCGGTTTGTAACCGCCCTCGCGCCGGGCGTTTTGCAGCTTGTCGTAAAACTCCGGGTGCTCGAAAAAAGCCAAGTCCAGGGTCAGCGCCTTGCCAATGATTTCACCGCGGATCTGGTTGGCGAGCTTGAGTTGGGTGAGCTGCTGAATCAGCCGGCGCGCCTGGATAACCCCAGTGCTGAGCAGGATCAGTACGAGTTCAACGACCAGATAGTAGAAAACCGATTTCGCCTGTTCATGCTCCTGGCCGTGCTGGATCGCCGCCACCACGCCGTCGACGATCAGCTTGCCGACCCAAGCTTGGGCCGCCGGCAACAACGCACCGACCAGCGTGAGCACAGCCAAACCGAGGATGCCCCAGTGATTGCTACGCCAAACAAAGCGAATCGCCTGCGGCGTGTGCACGAACGAATAGCGCAACTCGTTGAATTGCTGTACTAGATTCTTCATCGAGCGGGCCCAGGCAGGATCGATTGCGGCAATGATTTCACAAATCCTAGAATAGCATGGCCGGCGAAAATTGCTAAAATCGCCGGTCGAAATAGTTTGACTTCACCGCGCTCAGCTGGATAACTGGTCACGGTTTGGTGTGAAAAATTAATCACCACGAAGGTTTCGGATGGTTTACTTCCGTGATTCGTGACCTCCTTCGCATGTGAGGCGATGATATGAACAACGAAGAGCCTCCGGCGCTCCGTCATACCCGCGAAAGCGGGTATCCAGGATTTTTGTCGTAGGGGCGGACCTATGTGTCCGCCCTTCCCTGGATTCCCGCGTGCACGGGAATGACGAATCCAGGAGGGGAGCAGGTTCTGGGAATGCCAACCATTTTCATGCTCTGTAGGCGAGCGCACGCTCATGGACACTTCGTGGTGAACAAATTTAACGGAGATTTTATGCGTATCGCTTTAGGACTACCCAGCCGGGTCACCTCGGCATCCGGCGCCATGATGTTGGAATGGATCAGCCGCGCCGAGGCCGGCCCCTTCTCGAGTGTGGTGGTGACCGATCGTGTCGTCTCACAGGCACTGGAGCCGCTGGCCGTGTTAGCCATGGCTGCCGGCGCGACCAAACGCATCGGCCTGA
>JBGTCC010000578.1:0-7115 GCA_041749055.1 Thermodesulfobacteriota bacterium
ATTCATGCGCACTGCGCCGCGGCTTAGGTGCCGCGGCCCCACAGCCCGCAATAACGCCGCAGGACGAATGGCAAAGCCGTCTTGTAATTGGGCCATTTTTCGTATTTCGGCAGCGTCAGCTCTTTCTCTGCCGGTTCCCAGCATTTTCCCTCACGCGCCGCGGCCTTCACCGCTTCGGAGGCGTCCTGAAGAAAAGTTAATTGGTCCTGCACGTCCTGTTTAGTACCTAACCGCCCGCCGGGATTGCCGGGGTGGCCGGGTATCAGCCGTTCCCAGTCCATCGCCAACACTTGCTTGATCGCGTTCTCCGCTTCAAGTGGATAAAAGTCGATCATGCCCCGACCCGGCAATGTGCCGACCGGAAGCCAGTCGACTGCGAAGATGATTTTTTCCTTCGGCAGCCGCATGACGATGGAGCTGTCCGAGTGGTTGAGTCCGAGGTAGGTCAGTTCGAGGGTGGTACCGCCGAGGGTGAGAGTCCTCTTCTTGTCCATCGTTTCATCGGGCAACGGCGTCGCCGGATCCGTGAGGACCGCCAGCCGTTCCTTCGCCCTCTTGTGGGCGATGATCTTCGCGCCCGCATCCTTAAAGGGCTTGCCCCCGGCGATATGGTCATAGTGATGGTGACTGTAGATCAGGTACTTGATCGGCTTGTCGGTGACCTTCTTGATCTCGTCAATGTAGGTGGTCACCGCTTGCAGCTGCCCGTAGCCGATCGGATCGGTGGCGATCACGCCGTCCCTGGTAACGACGAACATCGCCTGGCGGCCGCCGTAGCGGAAGACGTAGACGTTCTCGGTACCCTCGACTCTCGTGGTCGCGAACGGCGGCGGTTTTTGCTCCTGAGCCTAAGTTGCCGATGCCAGCAGCACCGCTAACGCAATTGCGGATAGAGTTCTTGACATAATCCCCTCCTTGAATTCAATCGCTGCGGATCTTTACTGCGGGCGCAGCCTAGCCAAAATAGCGATCTCCTGTCAACGGGCGGAAGGTTCAACTTTCCAGGTTGGAGAGAGTCGCTTAATCGTGAACTAAGTTCTCGGCAAACCTCCGTACAAGTCTGGGTTTCCGAACTCGTCCCATTTTCGCTTCAACTCCCTCGCCGGACCGTTTCCCAGCGGGGTGTTATTATTAATTCGCTAGGAGAATTTGTTAGAGGAGTAATCAAAACTGCATACTTCTTTCGACGTTATCACCCTCGAATGTTTTAGTCGGGGCGCCAGTCACGAACAATGTCCGCACAACCACCAAGCACGCTTACGAGCGCGTTGCGGTTGGGAAATCCATGCCGGGTGTCTTTGAAGTCGGTCCTGATCTTCCAATTGGCGCGGCCATTGAAGACATACTTCTGCTTACATAATTCAGTCTTGAGGAAGCACGGGACGGACAGATTGCTATCTGCCGCTTCGATAGCGGAAAGACCGCACACTAAGCTCGCGGTCGCCACAATTTCATTGCCGGTGTTCAATTCAGCGCCAAGAACAACTCCTCCACCGCCATCTTCTTCGCCATCAAGCCCTGATCGAGCGAGTAGCCGACGAAGCGCTCCAAATTTGCGCGATTATTTTCCAAGCCCAGCGGCCAGGGATCGCCCAGCAACTTTTCCTCTTCCTCGAAAGCCTGTCTGCCCCACGCGAGCCAAGACCAATTGGGATCGGCGTAGAACTCGCGACAGATTTTCTTGGCTTCGCCAAACGCTTTGAAGAGACTGGCGGCGGCTTCGGGACATTTTTTCAAGACGTCGTCTTTGAAGGCGACCACATGCATGATCGGGAAAAAACCGTTCTTCTTGTAGTAGCGCAGGTCGGCGGCCTTGGGATCGTCGAACAGCCGCTTGATTTTCTTCGACCCGCGCAAGACCGGCTTGGGCGGATGCGGCGTCATCATTGCGCTGATCTCGCCTTTCTCCAGCATGTCGCCGACGTTGGCACTCTCGGATAACTGCTCGATCTTCACGCCCTTCTCAGGCTCGAATTCGATATTGTCTTTCTTGCTCAGTAGCCAGTGAATCTTGCGCCAAGGCACGTCGAATTCGCTCTGCAAGTCGCCCTTGGATAAAGTTGCCAAGGTATTTTGAAAGCTGTGCAGGCCGACCTTTTTGCCGACCAAATCTTTCGGTTCGTTAATTCCGGCGTCGACGTTGATCCACATCTGCGAGTGGCTGAATAGCCGGCGCGGGAAAACCGGGATCGCCGTGAACGGCATGCCACGGCTCTTGGCCATCAAGTAGGACGACAACGACAGCTCAGCGACATCGAACTCGCCTTTTTGCAGCATACGCTCGTGGCGGTCTTCGCCGTCGCGCTGGCGGTCCGACTGGCCGACGATCAAGACATTCAGATCGATGCCTTCCGCCTGCACCGTGCCGTCGAAGAACGGCACATGACGGTCGTAGTGCGAGAGTGCGATAGTGATTTTCGAATTTGCCATGCGTTTCCTCCAGGATGAACTACATCAGTCCATGACGTTCATCGCTCCAATCCACTAGCAATTCCTCAAGAATAAATAACCATAGCTCATTTCAAGGCGAAGCCTCAACCGTTCCAGCAACGACTTCAATAGCCGCTTCGATGAGCACGGCTCTGGGCACATCATCCCGAATTAGCAGCTTCAAGAGCGGCGTTTCCTCGACTAGCCGAATGGCTATCGCCAGATGGCCGGCGTTGACGTAGCCGAGCAGAAGGGAGGCATCGATTCGATATTGCAAATTGGCCCTGATACGCATCCGGCATGGAGCATGGCAGCAGCAACTAAGAGACTGACGCAATTCCATCCCAACGGCCGTCTCGCTCAGAAAGAAGCGGCGATCGCGCCGTTCAGATTTGCTTGCGGTCGGAACCCGATAGAAGTCGGATTTCAATGCGGCTTGAGTTCGAGCTTGCGAAGCGCAGTCTTAACCAGTTGGCCTCTTCGTCTCACTTCGATTTGGTCGCTTCCTTAACAGAATCCACCGCTTTCTCCATCGCTTGACCCGCGTCTTTAGCCGCTTTATCAATTTCTTTACCGGCCTTCTCCGCAGGACCTTCTTTTTGGCAAGCCGATAGAGTCAATCCCAAAAGCACCACGGTGATTAGCAAGTTTAATTTAGACATATCTGCGCGCCTCCTGCTGATTTTATGGTTTTTGAACACATACTACCCGGCTCAGAATCCTGCAATGATCAATTGCCGTCAGGCTACTACCAGTAGCTTGGTGAGATCTCGAACGCTGCTTACCGACTCGATGCGACGGACCGACTCGATGAGCTGATCGACATTCTTTTTCCCCAGCACCGGCTCCATCAACCACGCCGCTTTCTTTTCGACTTCTTCCGGGCTCATTGGATTCTCCGGACGGCCGCGGCAATCGATCACATGCTCACGCACCACCCGGCCGTCTTTCAGCGTGACTTCGATAAGCCCCTGGAACCGATGGCCGGAACGTTCCATCTCGTTGTCGGCAATCAACTGCACTTTTTCCTTTAGCGCGAGGACCCGCGGGTTTTGAAATCTCGCGTAATCATGGGCCATGTCGAACGTCAGCTTCCCCTCGATCAAAATCGCCGCCACCATGAATTGCACGTTGACATCAGGCATACGGCGGTTGTTCACCGTGCGCGCGCCGCTCTCGGGAATGCGCACGACCACCTTGACGATCTCATCGGTATCAACCGATTGCTTGGCGAGCAGCGCCAGGGTCGCATCGACGGTCTCCATCATCGGCGAACCGACCGGATATTTCTTGATCAGACAGCTGGTGATGGTGAAGCGTTGGCCGAGGTCGTCGAGGATTTTTGCCGGATCGCAGGGCGCGTAAGTCTTGATGATTCCCTGATCGCCCTCGAGCACGTCACGATTGCCGGTGAAGCCTGACTTGATCAAAAGCGCCGCCGTTACCCCGTTGCGCGCGGGCATGGCCGCGTAGTCGAAGGCCTTTTCAATATGATCGTCATCGCCGACCCAGGCGCGCGATCCGGACGCTTGTTGCGCAGCGTAGGAAATCAGGTAACGCATTTTCATGGCATCCAAGGCAGCCAACGTGCCGGCAGCGGTGGCGCAGCCGAACGTCGCGCCAAATGTCGTCGATCGCGGCGCGAAAGCTTGATGGAAGCGAAAGCCTATGTCATAGCCCAAAATCACCGCGCGCAGCAAAGCTTCGCCGCCGCTGTTTTGCGACTCTGCCAGCGCTAGAGCCGCGGGCACCATCGCACAGCCGGGATGAAGCTGACTGTTGGAGTCGTCGGTCTCGTCGGCGTGCCCCGACATGCCGTTGGCGAATGCCGCCATGATCGGCGTCGTTCTAAGATTCGTACCGAGCACGCCGCATTCTTCCCGGCCGCCCTGCTCGCGCGCATGTTGTAGGCCAAGCTTGCCGGGCTTCAAGGTCGATCCGGAGACCACGGCTGCCAGCGAATCCAAAAGGTGGCTTTTACCCTTTTGAATGACCTGGGCCGGCAATGGAACCTGTCGCGCCGCCAACATGTACTCGACTAAGGAATCGATAATTTTCGCCATGAAACCTCCAGGGGAATTGGAGTAATGGAGTATTGGAGTGATGGAGTGATGGGAAGACCCGCCTTCTCAACCATCACTGCATTTCTACAACACTCCACATGGTTTCTATTCCCGCCCGCGCACTACTGTCAAGATGACGTTGACATTGCTTCTGCTCGCGCGCTATATGCGTGGCAGGATCAGGTCTCAACACCCGCGCGCCGAATTGGCTTATTGTTCCGAGCGAAGGGAGTTCCCATGAATCGACGAATCAAGAACCCGAGCAGGCGAAAGTTCTTGCGCGACGCAGCGCTCGCCGGCGCCGCGTTGGCAGCTTCGCCATTGGCGAATCCGACGAAACTGTTCGCCCAATCCGCCAACCGCAGCCGCGTCATCGTCGCCCATGGCGTCGCCATTTATTCCTTGAATCCTTATGCGGTCAATACTTCGCCGCTGGTGGCCGCCTGGGGGTCGCTCATGGAACCGCTGATCGAAGCCGACTATGACAAACGCGGTTACCGCGGCGTGCTCGCCGAATCATGGCAAATGAAGGGAACGAAGATCGAATTCAAGTTGCGCAAAGGAGTGCGCTTTCATGACGGCTCGCCGTTTAGCGCCAAAGATGTGATCGCTTCGTTCAAGCGAATTCTCAGCGATAAACAGAGCCTGCAAGCACCCAACCTTGAGAACGTGAAAGAAATGCAAACGCCCGACGACTTGACGTTCATGGTCACGCTCAAGAAGCTCGACGCCAGCGCTGTCGAGGACTTCAACGGCCGGGTCATCATGAAACAAGCGGCGGCGGAAAAGATGGGCGAGGCGGACAATCGGCCCATCGGCACCGGCCCGTTCAAATTCACCAGTTGGGAGCGCAGCGGCCAATTCGTAATCCGGCGCAACGAGAGCTATTGGGGACAACCGGCAAAAATCGACGAGGTGGTTTACAAGTCTATACCAGAAGACGCGGCGCGCATCGCCGCCCTCGAAGCCGGCCAGGTCGATATCATCAGTAACATCCCGCCGCACGAAGTCGCACGATTGAAAGCCAACCCGCGGCTGCGAGTGCAACAGGTGCAAGGACTGCGACCGCTATTTCTCGTGTTGAGCCCGCACTACAAGCCGCTCGACAACGTCAAACTCCGGCGCGCCATGACCCATGCGATCGATCGCGAGCGGATTATTACACATATTTTAGAGGGCAACGCTTATCCCTTGACCGGCATGCTCAGTCCTCAAGTGTTCGGCTACGATCCGGGCGCCAAAGCTTTTGCTTACGATCCGGAAAAAGCCAAGCAATTGCTTGTCGAAGCCGGCTTTCCCAACGGTTTTGAGATCGACTATTTCAGTCCAACCGGCCGGTATCCCAAGGACAGGGAAGTCGCTCTAGTGATCGTCGAGCAGCTTTCCCGTGTCGGCATCAAAGCCAATCTCAAAACGCCGGAATGGGCGATCTTCAACACCGATTACAAGAAAGGTAAATACCCCATGTACCTGACCGGCCGCGGCAGCCTGACCGACGCCGATGCGCTCTTTCAACAGTATTTCAGAACCGGCGTCACGCCCCGCGTCCTTGGCTACAGCAACCCCAAGCTCGACGAGATCCTCGATCTCGAGCAACAAACCTTCGACAGCAAGAAGCGCGAGAAACTTTTGCAAGACGCGCATCGAATAATTCTCGAAGACGCCCCAGCGATTCCTTTATGGAACGCCATGGATATTTACGCCCACCGCGCCGATCTTGTCTGGACCGCGCCGCCGGACGAAAAGGTTCAACTAAAGCAAGCGAGCTTCCAGACGAAATAGCGCGAAAGGCGTCCTAATGATTTGACGGTTCACTCTCAATGTGATCGATCGCCATGAGCAACCGCGTCACCGTTGGCCGGTCCGCCGGATCTTGGCTGCGATGCGCGAACAGAATAGTCCCGGTGCGATCGAGCAAAAAATCGCCACCCGACTGATAGATATCGTCACCCTCATAGCGATCCTGCTTCATGCCGCTCCGCAATAATTTCCAGTACAACTTCAGCGCCGCGGGCGAGAAGACTTGAAACCACGAGAGCCGTTTCAAAGCGAAGGCGTCATACGCTTTGCGCTCGGGATCGGCGAGCATGATGAACGGCCACTGATGATGGTCCTGGTAGTAAACCAACTTGGCTGGCTCGGCAAAGGACACCACCGCGACGGCGACACCGCGACGCTCGAACTCGGCGTGCTGCTGCCGCACCTCACCGAGATGCGCTTGGCAGGGCAGTCAAGCCAGATGGCGCAGGAAAATTAGCAGGAGATATTTATCGAATTGCCCGGCGAGACTGGACCGCTTGCCGGCGAGGGTTAACAGCGGCAATTGTGCGAGGTCAATTTTTTCTACGAGGTGCGGCAAAATTTGTTGGGTAACGAATCTAAGCCGTAGAAGAAGGCGGGTTTCTAACCCGCCCCTACGTTCCGGAATTCTTTCTCGGTGATCTGTGGTGAAATCTCTTCTTCCCTTTGGTTGCGGCTTTGCCGCGCTCGGCTCTACGTGGTTAGATTTCTGCTAAGAGAAGTCTAACACAAAACAAAAGGGGCGCTCCGACCTAGCGCCCCTTTTCGTTGAATCGAAATAGTGACTGAAGACTACCAACGACTGCGGCCACCGCCGCCGCC
>JBGTCC010000579.1:0-2477 GCA_041749055.1 Thermodesulfobacteriota bacterium
CACGCCCGATCCGGAAAAGACCGCAGAGTTCTATAAGCGCGTATTTGATATGGTTGAAGTCGGGCGCACCGATTCGCCCATCGCCACGGGAGTCTATCTCAGTGACGGCACCATCAACATGGCGGTGCTGCGCTTTAAAACCATCGAGGCCGCGGACCGCCAGGATGGACTGGGACCGGTGTTCGGCTTGCATCACTTTGGCTGTTGGGTCGACGATTTGGAAGAAACCCGGCGCCGCCTGGACGAGTCCGGCGCGCAGTATCGCTTCGGCCGTCCAGAGGAGACGACGACGACTTTCTTCGAAGAGAAGTACAAGGGGCCCGACGCGGTGATGATCGATATCACCACTCACGGCTGGGCGGGCGCGCAAGCGCCGCTAAAAGAAAAAGAGAAAATCCCTGTGCCTGACGAAAAGGCCGCATCAGTATAAAGACAGGGCAACGATCCACCGCAAACGTGCTTGCGCGGTAGCCGAACGTAACATATTTGCCTTCTTGCCGCGTGGTCAGCACGCACCATGGCCGAGAATCTCCATTGTCTCACGCCGTGAATCCCCCTGTGACCGATTGGTGCCCGCCATTTTCGCTGTATTCTTCCTCGTAGTAGAGGCCGAGGGCGTCGAGCACGGGGGCGTCTTGGATCGAGAACAGCACCGCGTCGGCCTTCGCTGAGCCGTTGATATGTTCGTGCACCGACCAGGGCGGCAGGGCGATGATGTCGCCTTTGCGCCAGGGGAAGCTTTTGCCGTCGATGATCGTCTGGCCTTGGCCTTGAACGACATGATAGACCGCGCTACCGGTGTGGCGGTGCGCTTGGGTATGTTCATTGGGGCGCAGCAGCTGGATGCGGCAAGCCATGGTCGGCAGCACCGGGCCGCCCGTC
The DNA here is from genome assembly GCA_041749055.1 of Thermodesulfobacteriota bacterium. Lineage (GTDB taxonomy): Bacteria > Desulfobacterota > Binatia > UBA9968 > UBA9968 > DP-20. Next base: position 883 of record JBGTCC010000579.1, read on the forward strand.
TGCGGGTGGCGATACTCCAGCGAGATGCCGTCGAATGGGCTGCCGGTTTGACCGCGTAATGCGTCCAGCGCTTTCCAAGTTTGTTCCCAAGAGTAGAGCAGCAGCGGCGAGGCGTTGGTCTTCTCTTTAATCCAGGTCGGATTGAGTTGGCCGGTGCCGTACATGGCTTGGGAAGTATGCGCCGGCCGCGACGCCGGCACCTGAGTCTGGCTGTAAAATTGAAAAAACATCGCTTCCAGCGACGCGATCAACGGGATGTCGAGGCCGTCCATCCAGACGATGCGGTCTTTGGTTTCGTTGCCATGGTCATGCCAGGACCAGCTCGGCGTCAGGATCAAATCCCCTGGCTCCATGTAGACGCGCTCGCCGTCGACGGCGGTGTAGGCGCCGCTGCCTTCGATAATGAAGCGGATCGCCGTCGGCGTGTGGCGGTGCGCGCGCGCCACTTCGCCGGGGAGCAGCACTTGCACCGCGGCGATTAAATTATTCGTCGTCGCCCAGCGGCCATCGAGGCCGGGGTTAAACAGCTGCACGGCGCGCCGCTCGTCGCCCACTGGCACCGCTTGAGTCGATTCGCTGACGATCGGCTCCAAAGTCGACCAAGGCCATATATGGGCGACCATTTTTGGCTGGGGCTGAGGCGTCATTTGACTGGCGAGCTCCCACAGACCGTGCATGTGGTTGGCGTGCATGCGCTGGTGGAAGGCTTCGCGGGCGGCATCGGATGGCTGTTCGGCTTTCATGATCTTCCCTCTCGGTGAATTGTTCCGGCTCAGAACCGACTCACTGTTCGCGCGCGAGTCATCAAGATCGAGCTTGAAGAAAACGCTAATACGGTTGCCGATGTCGGTCAAGCGATGAAGATTGACCCTTGTAGGGCGAAGGCTAGGTTCGGCACCAGTCGACGCGTGAAGCGGAGACCTGCAACCTGAGTCGAACCCTGGTATTTGAACAGATACTGCCGTTGTTACTGGCGTCGACGCTCGCGTCTTTAGTGCCGGTGTAGGACCTCAACATCGGCTGGTCCGGTCCGGGAACCTGGACGACTTTGCCGTTTCTCGTTGCCGCCGAAAGAGGTTTCTTCCAAAAAGTATAACTCGCGGTCACGATGATCGCGTTCCCCGGCACCAATGTGTTGATGGCGGCTTTGATTGGCGTCGGACTCGATTCGCGGTCGAAGTTGCTCGCGGGGTGGACTCTTCGCTCGAAGGAAAAGGACAAGGCGTCGGTCAATCGACAAACCGTAAGGGATTGGAGTTCGCCGAAAGAGCGCGGCGCTAAAAAGTATTTGCGCTTGCTGCGGTTGTTGGGACTTATCGAGATGGTTCTCGCCGCTCCGGTTATTCCATATGGCGGCAATGAGCTGTACCGTGCCGATAACGCCAGTTTCAAGTGACGAAATTTCAAGCCGGCATTTCAAATCCATTTACCGACTGCTATTCCCTGCGCTTTTTGTGAAGCGATTAGCAGTCAGTCGATGATTAAATTGGGGTTTTAGGTGTCGTTTTCTTTTTAAGGGGTAGTTTCATTATCCGTCATTTGCGCCAGATGTGACGATTTATCGAGATTATTGACCTACGTCTATGTCAAAGGGG
>JBGTCC010000580.1:0-8274 GCA_041749055.1 Thermodesulfobacteriota bacterium
TTGGCATCGCGTTGGTGAGCATCGAGCCCTATTTATCCGCGGCAAAAACGCCGTACCGAGTTGGTCACCGCCCAGAGCCGGATCCTCGCCGCATTGAGTAACAGCAAGAAGAAGAAATTCTCGACGAAGCCTGCCGCACCACCGAAGAGACCAACGGCGAGTTCGACCCGTCGCGGCAAACTTTAAGACGGACTTTGAACGCGGTCAATGATCCCCACCGTCACCGAGTTCTCGCCGCATAGACTGATCATTCAGCGATCGACGCCGGTTAAGTCGGCCTATCGGCATCGTAAACTCGCCGCAATCGTTTCCGGCGCCGCGAGCGCCTGGGCGCCGCACAGATTGGCATCGCCCATATTGACAAGCGCGGACGGGAATTGGATAAGTGCCTGCGGAGGAGCTACCAATGAAACTACTGAAGGGGGTGTTGGCAGCCGCGTTAGCGCTGTTGCCGATCGAACTTATGGCGCAAAACTTGATCAAAATCGGTTTATTCAATCGTGACGCCGCAATTATTACAGCGGTCGAAAAGGGCTTTCTCAAGCAGGAAAATATCGCCGTCGAGATCAACACCGTCACCGACTCGCCGACCTTGCTGCGCAACTTGATCAAAGGCGACTATGATTTGATCCTGAACAACGCCGACAACGTCATCGCTTGGGCCGAAGGCCAGGGCGAGGACCCGCAGAAAAACGACTTCGTGATCTTCCTCGGCGGCAGCCAGGGCGTCGATCAGAAACTCGTGGTCGCGCCGGGCATCGACGATTTCGCCGATCTCAAGGGTAAACTGCTGGCCGCCGACGCCGTCACCACCGGCTATGCCGTGGTTGCCGTTTACATTCTCAAAAAACAGGGCTTGGAGTGGAAGAAAGATTACCAGATGAAGTCCTTCGGCAACACCGGCGCCCGCGCCGACGCAATGACCCGGGGCGATGCCTCCGGCGCGATGATGAGCATGGCGGACGAAGATATCGCCAAGCGCGGCTTTAAGGTTTTGGCGCGCTCGGAAGATTACGTCAAAAATTACGCCCGCGGCCTGGGTGCCACCCGGCGGGTCTGGGCCAACGCTAACGAAGAGCTGGTCGTGCGCTTCAACCGCGCCATGATCCGCGCCACCGACTGGTTGCAGGACAAGAAGAACAAAGAGGAAGCGGTGCAAATGTTACTCGGCGAAACCAAGGGCAATAAAGCGCGCGCCGAGGCCATGTATAACGGCGCCCTGAGCCCGACGATGGGCCTAACGCCGCGCAGCCGTATCGACATGGCGGGCATCCGCACCGTCATCGAACTGCGCGAAACCGCTGGTCTAATGAAACCCGGCGAATTCAAAGCCGAAAAATATGTCGACGAACGCTTTTACAACAAAGCCCTAGCGACGCTCGGCAAGTAGCTGCAGAATTCTGAGACTCGCCCTTTTAACTCTTGTTCCGAGTTCGGAAACATTGAACTTTAGAACCCTTGAACCTTGAACAGTCCCAATCGTGATCGCTCTCTACCACAACGACATGTCAGTGTGCGCCCAGAAAGTGCGCATGACCTTGGCCGAGAAACAGCTGCCATGGGAAAGTCATCACCTCGATCTGCGCGCCGGCGATCAGCAGAAACCGGAGTATTTGAAGCTGAATCCGAACTCAGTGGTGCCGACGCTGGTCGACAACGGCGCGGTGATTATCGAATCGACGGTCATCTGCGAATATATCGACGACGCCTATCCGCAGCCAAGCTTGCGTCCCTCGGCGCCGGCGGCGCGCGCCGCCATGCGCCTGTGGACCAAACAGTTAGACGAAACCGTCCACGCGGCAACCAGCACGCTCAGTAACGGCATCGCCTTTCGCCATCAGAAACTTGTCTGGGGCATGGCAAAGCTCGAAGAGTTTCACCGCAACATGCCGAACCCAGCCCGGCGTGAGCAGAGCTGGGAGAATATCACCAAGGGTGTCGAGTCCCGCTACTTCATCGACGCCGCCAAGCGCTTCGACAAACTGCTCAGTGATATGGAAGCCGTTTTAGCCAACAGCACATGGCTCGCTGGAGCAGATTTTTCGCTCGCCGACGTGAGCTACGCGCCGTACCTCACGCGGCTGGATCATTTGCAGTTGCAATTCCTCTGGGACCGCCGCCCGCATATTCCCCATTGGTACGACCGCCTGCGCGAAAGACGCAGCTATCGCGACGCTTTCGACGCCTGGCCTAACCAATCGTATTACACTTTGATGAAAGAAAAAGGTCTCGAAGCTCGCGACCGCGTCAAAACGATCCTGCGCGCAACCGAATCGAGATTACGGCAAGACCCACTTTAAGTTCGCGCGCCGGTGCAGAGCTATCGTAGTTCACACCAGGTTGTTAAGATTTAGCGTGTTCGATGTTGCGAATCTTACTATTAGTCGGGAGATTCCCCATGAATTACACTGGCAAATCAATCGCTCTCGCGTTTCTGCTCAGCTCATCAACTGTGCTGCACGCGGCCAATCCTTACCTGGCCAAGCCCGGTGAAACTCCGACATCGATTCGCGTCGCCACCTGTGCGATCAGCGGCGGTTTCATGCATCTTTACACCGCCGTCGACAACCGGCTATTCGAGAAGTACGGTCTCAAAGTCGAGTTACTGTTGATCCGTGGCGCGGGTGTTTCAGTGGCGGCGCTGTCCGCCAATGAACTCCAGTTCCTCTACTGTACCGCCGATGCGATCATCCCGAGCCTGGCCGCCGGCGCCGAAGCCAAGATGATCGCTTCGCCCTTGGTCGGCCTGCCCTGGGTGATAATCGCGCGCAAAGACATCCGCCGCGTCGAAGATCTCAAGGGCAAGATTTTTATCGCCACCCGCCCCGGCGGCACGCCCGACACGCTGATCCGCGTCTTGATGAAGCGGCTCAATTTCAGCGCCAATGATTTGAACATTCGCCATATCGGCGGCGCCGGCCAAACCGAGGTGTACAACGCTTTGCTGCAAGACTTGGGACACGCGACCATGGTCACGCCGCCCCTTGACGCGCGCGCCCGGCGCGATGGCCTCAACGTCATCTACCAACTCGACAATCTCAATTTGCCGGCGATTTACAGTAGCCTGTTCACCAGCAATCGACTCCTTAAAGAACGGCCTGAGGTCGTGCAGAAATTCGTCGCCGCAATGGCGGAAGCGGTTCATTTCGTCGAAAAGAACCCGGAACGTGCCAAAGCATCCGTGGGAAAAGTGTTGGCGATCAAGGATGCCGAATCGCTGCAAGCGGCCTACGATGCCTATGCCAAACAGCTGGTCAATCGCCGTGTCACCATTCCCGCATCCCGGGTCGCCGATACCATCGAGTCCGCCCGTCAGGCCGGTGCCCAAGTGCACCGCAAACCGAGTGAAACCTACGACAACAGTTTCGCCGAGAATTTGGGAAAAAGCGGTTTTCTCAAAGATCTCTGGGGTAGTGAAGTGCCGGGAAAGCCGTTTTAAGGCCGTCCAATTTCATGGTCCAAAAGATTGGAGCCCTGGACACCGCCGCCGCAATCGGTACCGTACCTCTGCCTGCTCAAGTGACCACTGGCAAGTGAATAACAAAGTTTACAGTTGGTAACCGCGGTTGCTCATCCGCCATTCCTAGGCATCCAATAAAGCCATCTTGACGCGCCGGGTGCGCGGCTAAGAGCCCTTGTTTTTCAGCAGCTTACCAGCCGCATCGGCAAATCTTCATTGACTGGGCATGACTGGCAGACAGCTTGCGTAGGATAAACCGAAAACGCTGACAATTGCGCGGTAACCCATAAGTGGGCGCCGACATTCAGATTGGCTATCGAGGATCCAACGTGAGCACTCAAGCAAGAACTAAAAGCGACCTCTCCAGCGATGAGATCAGCAGCTACTCGGTGGCGCATTTTATCGTATCCAATGCCCTGGTGCTTTGCCGCGAGAAGCTGCTGGCACATGAGAACAACGCGGGAGATCCGGCCAGCCAAGACAATATTCGCGCGGCACGATCGAACGTCGAAGCTAACCTGGAATTGATGAAGGCGATCAGACTTCGCTTCTACGATGGCCGATCGAAAGTGCTACCGCCAGATACTGAGGTGATTAGATCGTTGGCCCTGGGATCAGCCAAGGTCGCCGGATTCGCTTGCGATCCCGCGCGCCTGCCCGAGATCATGGAGCTCAGCGGCGAAATTATCAGCAAGTTTCAAGCTCTCCAGAAGCTGTGACATTTTGCTATAAGCTTGTGACCGACGCTTTAACCGCCTACCGCGAGCGCTGTCGCGGCCCAGTTTCCGCGATCAACGCCCGCTTGCGTTGACCCGCTGAGCGGCGCCATCCGCGTCGATTTACCCTTGTCATTGAGACTCGACTGTTTTAATACCAACCGACGCGGTCCCAGATTGGTGCCGCCCTGGGAACCAAGCGCCGCCGAACGGCGTTATCGCGCTAGCCGATGGAGGAGACCAAGTTATGACGAGACGTAATCTATTCTTGGGGATGCTGGCTGCGGGATTCTCGGCGATTTGCAAAAGCCGCGCTGTCACCGCCGCGACGGCTGCGCCGATAAAAAGCCTCGACGCCCTGCAAAAAAATTGGCAGACGCTGCTCGCCGACGGCGTTAAAGTGCCGCTGCCCACCGAGCCGTTAAAACTTTCAAAAGAAGAATGGCGCAAGCGATTGAATCCCGAGCAGTTCCACATCCTGCGCGAAGAAGGCACGGAACAGCCAGGATCGAGCCCGCTGAATAATGAAAAACGGCCCGGCATTTTCGCCTGCGCCGGCTGCGGCCTGCCGCTGTTCACCTCGGAGATGAAATTCGAAAGCGGCACCGGCTGGCCAAGCTTTTTCACCACCATCCCCGGCGCCTTCGGCAAGACCACCGACTATAAGTTGATCCTGCCGCGCACCGAATACCACTGCATCCGCTGCGGCGGCCATCACGGCCATGTCTTCGACGACGGCCCCAAACCCACCGGCCAACGTTGGTGCAACAACGGCGTGGCCCTAAAGTTCATTCCCAAGACCGCCAAAGCCGCGACGTAGGAAATCCGACCTCACCACGAAGTGTCCATGAGCTTGCGCTCGCCTACCGAGCATGAAAATGGTTGGCATTCCCAGAGCATGCTCCCCTCCTCGATTCGTCATTCCCGCGCACGCGGGAATCCAGGTGATGGACAGAGTCCGTCATACCGTTGAAAAACGGTATCCAGGTGGATGATGGGTCTGGATGCCGGCCTTCGCCGGCATGACGGAGCCCCGGAGGCTCTTCGTTGTGCATATCATCTCCTCACATGCATTTTCGAAGGAGGCACGAAGATCGCGAAGTTCGGAATAATAATCATCCGAACCTTCGTGTCCTTCGGGCCTTCGTGGTGAGAGGAATTCTTGTCCCAAGGTTAGCAGCGACGCTTTCGCCGCACGGTGTAATGTGTTAACTGACGGGTGCAGCCAGGTTTCCAGAGGCGCCGCATGTCTTGGTATCCACATCTCATCGCTATCATTGCGCTCCTACTCAGCCAGCCGTTCGCAAGCCGAGCCGAGGTCGTTCACATCGGCATATCGACGCCTGGCTTGTATGAACTCCCCACCGAGATCGCCCAACGCAAAGGTTTTTATCGGGAAGAAAACCTTGATGTGCGCAAGGTGGTGATTCGGACCAATCTTCAGGTTGCGGCCTTGCTTGCCGGCGAACTCGACTACTCCACGGTCACCGGCCTGATTGCGCGCGCTTCGATTCAGAACCTCCCGGTCAAAGGCGTCATGGGCTGGTTCGACCGGCCGCTGCATATCTTGATCGCCAAACCGAACTTCAAACGGCTCACCGACTTCAAAGGAAAGAAAATCGGCGTCAGCGGTTTGGGTTCGGCGCCGCATATCATTTTGCGCGAAGCCCTCGCCCAAGCCGGCATGAATCCCGATCGCGACGTCACGACCCTTGCGGTCGGCGGCTCGGGCGACCGGTTGGCGGCATTGATCGCCGGCACGGTAGACGCAACGCCCCTCGATGTCGCCTATGTCGAGAGGGCGGAAAAACTCGGCCTCGTTTCAGTGATCTACTTCGGCGACGTCGTGCACACGCGGCTCGGCGGCTTAGGCGTTTCCATGGACAAGATTCGCAAGAACCCGACGCAAATCACCCGCATGATCCGCGCCTCGCTCAAAGGCGTGCGCTTCATTCGCGACCATAAGCCGGAGACCCTGGCGATCATGCGCGACTATTTGCACGTCAGCGCCGACGCCGCGGTGAAGGTCCATGATTTCGCAATGCGCTCCCTCAACCCCGACGGCCTCGTCGCCAAGAACACCATGGACACGGAAATCCGCCTAGCCAGGGAACAGCTCAAGCTCACCGAAGAAATATCTGAAGACAAAATCATGGACTGGCGCTTTCTAAAGGAAGTTTTAGCGCAAAAATAGGCTCTCGCAGCCCAGTGGAGGATCGACACATGGCAAGGATCAAACATATCGCCATCAGAACCCACGACATCGAAAAGACCGCCGCCTTCTACAAAGAAGCCTTCGGCCTCGAACAGGTCGGCGTAGGCCAGAGCGGCATTTATCTTACCGACGGCTATCTCAACATCGCGATCCTCAACATGCGCGGCGTGGTCGAGGGCGAGACCATGAAGCTGGGCGTCGACCATGTCGGCTTTCAAGTCGACGACGTCGACGCCACCGTGGGAAAAATTCGCGCCCTCGGCGGCAAATCGCTCAACCAGCGCAATGAAGTCAATCACGGCGAGCCGTCCAAGCCGCAGTCCTATTTCGAAGTCAAGTGCGTGGTGATCGATGACCAAGTCATCGATGTTTCCAACGCCGGCTGGGTCGGCGCCAGCAAGTAAACCGTGTCCGGCCGGTTTTGGAAATAGTCGACGTTCCGCTAAGCGTTCACCACTGGCAGCGCCGATAGAATCGCTGTATCACAGACACCGAAGGCATCGAGCATTGGCGCGACCGTGAGCATCGCCGACATCAGCAAACGCATCTCCGGTCTCTACTACGGCTGGCGCATGATCGGCGTGGTCTCGGCGCTGCGCATACTCGGCGGCGGGCTGCATCAGTATGGTTTCACGGTTTTCTTCCTGCCGGTCACCCAAGACCTCGGCCTGACCCGCGCATCGACATCGCTCGCGTTCTCTTTGGCCCGCGCCGAGGGCTCGCTCACCGCGCCCTTCGTCGGCTACCTGCTCGACCGCTATGGTCCCAAGCCGCTCATGCTCGCCGCCGCCCTGTTCGCCGGTATCGGCTATATTCTCTTCGCCTTCGTGCATAGCTACACGACGTTATTGATCGTTTATCTTGGCGTCATCTCGCTGGCGTTTAACGCCGGTTTTGTCCACGCGCCGACGGTGGTCGCCAACAGTTGGTTCATCAAGCTGCGCGCCCGCGCCATGACCGTGGTCAGCGCGGCGGTGCCGGTCGGCGGCGCGCTGATCACGCCGCTGCTCGCCATCGCGGTGCAAAATTTCGGATGGCGCTGGGCCGCGCTGGTTGCCGGCGGTTTGTTTATCGTCGGTGGGATTCCGTTATCGCTGGCGATTCGCCGCTCGCCGGAAAGCATTGGCATGGCCCCCGATGGCGGCCTATTGGAAAATTCCCACCGCAGCGAACAGGCGACCTACGCGTCAGCCAACACCGCTCACGAACCGGAGATCAGCGCGCGCCAAGCCTTTCGCTCACCGATATTCTGGAATCTGATCCTATCCATGACCGCGCGCTCGGCGGCTTTCACCACCGTCACGACCCATTTCATTCCGATGATGGTGTGGAAAGGCATGAGTCAGACCGAGGCATCGGTGCTGTTGGCCGGCTTCGCGATCATAAACTTGCCGATTCACTTCTTGCTCGGCTGGATCGCCGACTTCGTCAATAAGCCGAAGCTGGTGACGTTTTGTTTGCTCTTGGGATTTGTCGCGGTCTTGCCGATGCTGTGGAGCGACTCGCTCTGGGCGCTGTGGTTTTTCACCGCGCTCTATTCGGTCCTCGACGCTTCGATCCCGGTGTTCTGGGCTTCGGTGGGCGATTTCTTCGGCAGAAAATCCTTCGGCGCCATCCGCGGCAACATGAATCTTTTCTACACCTGGGGCGCGGTGCTCGGCCCGGTCCTCGCCGGCTACGTCTACGACCGCACGCAGAGTTATGCCTTGGTGTTCTGGGCGATGGCCGGATCGTTGCTGCTCTCTGCCGCCACGACGTCGTTATTGATCAGACCCTGGGCGAAACTTCGCAGAGGATGAGTCGGATATCTGCGGTAAAGCCTAATCATGCGCCACATCTAGTTGGCTGAACATGGAGTTAAAGTAGCGAATGGTTCGCGATGA
>JBGTCC010000581.1:0-3195 GCA_041749055.1 Thermodesulfobacteriota bacterium
AGCCGCGATACTTTGGCGATCTGCGGTCCCGGGATGCCGCCTACCACCAAGGCACGGTGTGGGGTTGGCTGATTGGGCCATTCATCGACGCGTGGTTGAAAGTCTACCCGGACGATCGCGCCGGCGCGCGCGGATTTCTAAGCGCCTTTGCCGATCATTTGGGCGAGGCTTGCATGGGCACGATCAGCGAGATCTTTGACGGCGAGCCACCCTATACCCCCCGCGGCTGCGTCTCTCAAGCATGGAGCGTCGCCGAAGTGCTGCGTTGCGCGTTAAAAACCGGCGGCGTTATCGACCGCTGATTCCCGCGCCGAGCCCCTGGCGAACATACACATAAAATCGATTACTTGCTTGCGAATCGTCTCAAGACGGTCCGATGGACTGGGAATGCTTGAGGCGCAACTATGCGAGGGGAGAGTCTCCCCTCGCATAGTCAGCTTTCCGAACGCAACACTGACAATGATGGTTAAAGTTACTTGCTGGAACCGCTCTTGCCGGAATCGCTTGACGATCCCGAACCAGAACTGCGAGGAGTACCACCGCTACCAGGGTTGCCCTCGGTTGGTTCGAGTGTCGTGCTGTCGCGATTCGGGCCGCTCGAGGTTCCGCTGCCTAGCGAACCCGCACCGGAGCTGCCGCGGCTGGAACTGCCGGGAGTGGATCCGCTCTTGATGGAACCGCCGTGCTTGGGGTTGCCGTCATTTGGTTCGATTGTCAGGTTGTCGCGATTAGTGGAGCCGCTCGAGGTTCCGCTGCTTGGCGAGCCCGTAGCGCTGCTACCGCGGCTGGAACCCCCTGAAGTGGAACCACCGAAAGTCGAACCGCCACTCGAGGATAGGGTCACGCCTAACGCACTCGCGGTGCTACTGTCGAGCTGCCCGCTGGTCTGGATATTCTGCGCGCGTTGAAAAGCCCGCAATGCTTGCTGTGTTCGAGGGCCCATGACACCATCGATCGGTCCTGGATCATGTCCCTTGTCCTTTAGAGCTTCCTGAACACTTCGAACCTCTTGTGGCGACCGTTGGCCATGCATAGCAGAACTTCTCATTGAATCCATGCTGCCCTGTCCCGCAGAAGAAGCCGATGACCGCGGCCGTTGTTGGTCCTGCTGTGTTCCCGAACCCGATTGTCCCGACGTTCCCGGAGCAGGTTGAGACCATCCTCCGGTTGGGCTAAGCGTTAGCGCACCCAAAATCATCCCCGAAATAATCACACTATCTTTCTTCATGCACGTTTTCCCCTTTCAATAAAAATTAATCTAGCGTTGCGCTCGTTGATAGGTACCGCAAGGAGCATGCCACGGCATGTGGGTTTGTCGCTGGACAATCAGGGAGAAGAATTTGTTCATCATTACATCATAGGGGGGCGAGCCGATGAGGAAACATATCAACCCTGGTCTGCGTTAATTGCTCAAATGAGATCGAATAGTCTTGAAATTGCGACGGGCCCCGAAATCGGGTCTCAAAATCGAGACGGCAATATCATTTTCAAGCTCACTCTATTTAGTTCGTGACCTCATTTCCCCTATATCAATTTTCCTTAGCGGCGAGTAATCGAACACGCCGCCGCAACCAGAACCTCGCACGCCGTATTTATGCCGTCGCGTCCGACCGCGATGTCGAACCAGGGCACTCCGGCTTAGGGATAAATCCCGTATGGCGTGGGTAAACATTATGTGCAGGTGTGAAATCGAGCGCTCGATCCGGCTCTTGAACTGATCATTTGAAGTTCGGATGGTGCATTACTCAGCGCGTAACGATGCATCCAGACGGTCTTGAACAGCGGAAAGGGAAATTGAATTCCAGGCCGCCGCGACGCAGTGGGATTCGGCCATCGGCGTGGACATCTGGATTGGCCGATCGACGGTGACGAGAAGATTGTTTCGTTTTGCCGTCGAGCTCGGTAAAAACGAATGTGCCGTGTCCGAACGGAAAACCAGACGGGAGGGATAACCCGTGTCCTCTTGTTCGCATAAGCCGGTTTGCTGGACATACCCATACAAATCAAAGACCGCAAAACGGTCTCAAATTTGCTGGTGAAATTGCCGAGGAGTATTTTTTAATGCGTTATTTGGCTCTCGCTTGCGATTATGACGGCACGCTGGCCACCGCCGGCCGGGTGGCGGACTCGACGATTACGGCGCTGGAGCGCCTACTGGCCTCCGGTCGCAAGCTTATCTTAGTCACCGGCCGCGAGCTTCAGGATCTGCTGCGGGTGTTTCCGCGCTGCGATCTGTTCGAGTGGGTCGTGGCGGAAAACGGCTGCCTGCTTTATCGGCCTGCGACCCAAGAGGAGTTGCCGCTGTATGAACCTTCGCCAAGCACATTCATCGAGGCTTTGCGCGCCCGCGCCGTGCCTTTTGCCGTCGGAAAAGTGATTTGTGCCAGCTGGGTGCCCCATGAGGGAGCGGTCCTCGAAGCGATCCGCGAGTGCGGGCTGGAACTGCAAGTGATCTTTAATAAAGGTGCAGTGATGATCTTGCCGGCGGGACATAATAAGGCGAGCGGCTTGGCCGCCGCCTTGGACAAGATGGCGCTTTCACCGCATAACGTTGCCGGTATCGGCGATGCCGAGAATGATCACGCCTTCCTCGAACTCTGTGCCTGCTCCGTCTCGGTGGCGAATGGTTTGCCGATGGTGCAAGAAAAAGCCGACTTCGTAACCCAAGGGGAAGATGGCCAAGGAGTCGCCGAACTGGCCGGGGAAATGGTGGCCAGCGATTTAGCTGAGCGCGACGATTTGCTGGCACGTCGCCATCTATTGCTAGCGCTGAAAGAGGACGGCGCCGAATTGCGCATTCCGCCGCTGCGCGCCAATCTCCTGCTCGCGGGTCCATCGGGCGGCGGCAAGTCGACGATCGTCGGCGGCCTGCTTGAGCGTTTGGCCGAAGCGCATTACCAGTTTTGTGTTATCGATCCGGAAGGAGACTACGAAAATCTCGACGGCGCGGTAACCTTGGGTCAACCTGACCGGCCGCCTACTGTTGAGGAAGCTTTGAGCCTGCTTAAAAATCCGCAAGATAGCTTAGCGATCAATCTGGTCGGCATTGCTTTTAAAGATCGGCCCGAGTTTTTCGTGTCTTTATTAACCCGCCTGCAAGAGTTGCGCGCCAAAACCGGCCGGCCACATTTTTTGATCGTCGATGAGGCGCATCACGTGTTGCCGGAATCCTGGCAAGGCAAATCTCTAGCACTC
>JBGTCC010000582.1:0-5977 GCA_041749055.1 Thermodesulfobacteriota bacterium
TGTTTCCCGGCGTAGTGCTATTCCTATTGATCGTAATGCCTTGGTATATTTTGGCCGAGACGCATAATCCCGGCTATCTCCGTTACTATTTTTGGGAAGAGCATTTTGGCCGTTTCTCGACGAAGAAGTTTAACCGTTTCAGTCCCTGGTACTTCTACTTCTATGTCGTGCCGCTGGGCTTGTTGCCTTGGACCTTCCTGCTTCCGGCGACGGTAAGGTTTCATTGGCGCCGCCGGCTCGACGATCGAACTCTGTGGCTAATCTTGTGGGCGTTCTTGCCGATCTTGTTTTTCTCGATGTCCAAGTCCAAGTTGCCGCATTATGTTTTGCCGAGCTTTCCACCACTGGCGATTTTGATCGGCGTCGCCGTGAGTCGAATAATACGCGATTCCCAAGAACGCCTCCGCTACGGCATCGGCGCGAGCTGGGTGGTTTTAAGTTCGTTGTTCATCTACCTGGCCGCTGGCGTGATCGAGCCCAAGATCTTTCCCGAGATTATTCGCGGGCGCTACGATAGCATCGCGTTACTATTCTGGACCAGTGCGGCGATCTCGCTCGCGTTAGTTTATCTCACCAGCAACCGGACTCTCTGGGCGAAGATCAATCCAAGGTACGTTTTTATCACTCAGGGACTTGGCCTATTGGTCTTTATAGTGACCCTCAGTGAAATGATGGTGCTGATCGCCCCGGCACGCTCGGCCAGAGACATCGCAGCCAAAGCCCAACCGTATATCTCCCCGACGACGCAGGTGGTTTCGTACGATACTTACCTTGAAGGCCTACCCTTTTATCTCAAAACCGAAAAACCGGTCTGGATGGTGACCCACAGGAATAAGCAGAAAACGTTCTTGGGCAATTTTTACATGATTACCAATCAACCTGTACCGCTCACTAGCTGGGGTAAAGCGTTATTGGATTTCGACGAGTTTACCGAGAAGTGGCAAACCGTTAATCAGCCGTTGTTGGTCCTGGTGAAAGAAAAAAATTTGCGCCGATTGGAAAAGCGTGTGGGTATGGTCACTAAGAGGCTCGCGGCCGATGACGAGTATTTGCTGATAACGCGACCGTAAATGATCGCGGTAGGCTGAACCGACGATCTTGAATCGGCAAGCATCGGTCGGTGCCGCACTTCCAATAACAATCCGGTGAAGGGGCATCTGTGAATATTTTTAGCATCGCCGCGATTCTCGGGATCGTCGAGGGGCTCACGGAGTTCTTACCCGTGTCATCTACCGGCCATCTGATTATCGCCGGTCATTTGCTTGGCTTCGTCGGCGACAAGGCCGCGAGCTTCGAAGTGGCGATTCAGTTAGGCGCTATCCTATCCGTGGTTTGGCTCTACTGGCGGCGGTTTATGGGCTTGGTGCCTGGTACGGGGCAATTCACAGCGACGGCTGAATCGAGCTTGAATGGTTGGCCGGGTCTCTGGCGAATTGCCCTGGCGACGCTGCCGGCGTTGGCGGTGGGCTACTTGGCGCGCCATGGGATCAAGGAAAAACTTTTTAATCCAGAAGCGGTCACCTTGGCGTTGGCGGTGGGTGGGGTGGCGATTCTCCTCGTCGAGCGGCTGGCCGCGCGCCGCCGGCCCAACGGTTTGGACGCGGTGACGTTGGTGCAGGCATTAGGGGTTGGGCTATTTCAAATCTTGGCGCTCTGGCCCGGTACTTCGCGGGCGGCGGCCACCATCGTCGGCGGCATGTTGCTCGGACTCGAGCGCAAGGCGGCGGCGGAGTTTTCGTTTCTGATCGCCGTCCCGGTGTTATGCGCGGCTTCGGGCTACGAGTTGCTCAAAATGCGTGACCAAATGGTGCTTAATGATTCGATCGCCTTGGCCATCGGCTTCGTGGTTTCATTCGCGGTGGCGTTATTGGCGATTAAAGGTTTTGTCAGCTACCTAAGCCACGGCAGGCTGGCGCCGTTCGCCTGGTACCGAATCGTCGTTGCGCCGATATTCTATTACCTCACGCGCGGCGCGGGGCTGTAAGGCATTCACGTAAAAGCTCGAACTGTGAGAGCCATGACTAGCCGAGCTCTAGTCGTGATCGTGGCGGTGTTTGATCCAAGCGAAGATTTGATTACGATAAATATAGCCGATAACGAGAGCGACCAAGGTGACCGCCATAAAGATCGCGAAGGTGCGATACTGCTGATTGCGAATCGTCGCGCCCTGCATGGTGAGAAGATAAGTGCCAGGGATGCGGCCGATGACCGATACTAAAAGGAAAGTAGTGACGCTCATGCGGCTCAAGCCGAGCACGTAGCAAAGATAATCTTTGGGAAAGCCGGGAAACAGAAACAGCACGAAGCAGATCGCCACGCCGGTCTTGGTGGTAAGGAAATTGAATTTTTCCAAGACCTCGCGCTTGACGAAGCGTTCGACGAAGGGCCGCCCGAGGATGCTCGCGAGTTCGAAGGCGACCCAAGAACCGATGGACAGGCCAATGGTGGAGAGAATAAATCCGATGGTTTCGCCGTAGACAAAACCGCCGGCGACGCCGGTGAGCTCGCCGGGAAAGGGCGCGGCGATCACTTGGAGGATCTGCAACAGCACGAAGACCGCCGGCGAATAAGGACCCAAGCTTTGGAGAAACTTGCCGAGTTTGTCACTGCTGGAATAGATACCCTCAAAGTCGTCAAGCTCGGCACCGGGAGGCGCGAAAGCGCTAAACGGCCGCGGAATATAGCGGCTGAAAAAAAATAGCAGCACCATGAGGCCGACGAAGATGGCCCCGCGAATGGCGAGCCGGCGGCGCTGATCGCTCATCCGGCGCTTTATAGCAACTATTGATCGCAAAGACGAGAGCCGGGTTGCGACTTGCATGGCGTGATCGGGGGCAATTCGCCTTGCTTGGTTCGGCAGGGGTTGGTACAAAATAGTCTAGTATTCACGAATATTTATCTTTCATGTTTGCCGATTTGACATGCGGTGCTCTGAGCGAGCTGGAATCGGGCCGCAGCTGGAGCAGCCACCAGATCGCCATGCGCGTGGCGGCCGGCGCCGCCCGGCTGCGCGCCCATGGTTTACAGCGTGGCGATCGCCTGTTTATCCTTTACGGCAACAATCTCGAATTCTTTATCGACCTACTGGCCGCGTGGAACGTCGGGGCGAGCATTGTGCCGGTGGACAACCGGTTGACGCCGTTTGAAGTCGAAAACTTAGCGCGGACGGTGACGCCAAAGATCGCGCTCACCAATGCGACGGTGCCGACGGCTCTTGGCGACGCGCTGGATGCGCTGGGAGTTAAGCTGCTCAGCTCCAGCGACTTGGCGGCGGACGCGGTCAGATCGGTGTCGTCGGCCAGGGCCTTTTGCGCCGCGCGGCTCGACGATGAGGCGTTGATCCTGTTTACCTCCGGCACCACCGGTGTGCCCAAAGGCGTGGTGCATACCCATCGTTCATTACGCGCGCGTTGGCTAGGTTTACGCCAGAGTCTCGGTATCGAGTGCTTTCGCCGCACGCTATGCTTGTTGCCGACCCATTTCGGTCATGGCTTGATCTGCAACAGTTTGTTTCCCTGGCTCTTCGGCCAGGATTTGATCATCGCGCCGCCATTTAGTCCTTATTTGTTAATGCGCCTTGGGCCCATCCTCGATGAGCAGAAAATTACTTTTCTTTCCTCGGTGCCGTCGATATGGGGATTGAGCTTGAAAGGCAGCAAGCCGCCGCAGGGTAAAACGCTACGGCGAATTCACTGCGGCTCGGCACCGTTGTCGGCGCATCTATGGCGCCAGATTCAACAATGGTCAGGAATCCGCGATGTTTATAACGCCTACGGCATCACCGAGACCGGCAGCTGGGTGGCCGGCACGAGCATTGAAGACTTCGAACCGGAAGATGGCCTAGTCGGGGTGCCTTGGGGTGCGGTGATCAAGATTCTCAAAAACGCCGAAGCACAGTCGCCGTTTGCCGACGGCGCCGAGTGCAAAGTCGCTGAGACGGGCTATGTCTGGATCAACACGCCGGCGCTGATGCAAGGCTATTACGGTCAGCCCGAACTCACCGATCAGGTGATTTCGGGCGGCTGGTTCGTCACCGGCGACATGGGGCTCATCGACGATCGCGGCAGATTCTATCTCAAGGGGCGCGAGCGGGACGAAATCAATAAAGGCGGCGCCAAAGTCTATCCCGCCGATGTCGACGCCGTGGTCGAACGGTTCGAGCCCGCCACTGGGGTATGTACCTTTGCCATCGCCGATCCGGCCTACGGTCAGAATGTCGCCATGGCGGTGGTGTTGAGCCGGCAGGATGACGCGACCCTGCGCCAGCTCCATGGCTGGCTCAAAGAGCATTTGGCGGAATTTAAAATCCCCCAGCGCTGGTATGTCGTCGAGAAACTGCCGCAAAACTCCCGGGGCAAGGTGAGCCGTGCGACGGTGCAGGAACTTTGCGCGACATTGAAGCCTGTGGACTTGGTTGGACTGTTACGGCGGGGTTCGTGACGCCGGCAGCAGCGCCGCTGTTTTAACAACACTAATATACTTGGAAGTTTACGATGACGGACCGGGAACGAAGCCGACAAGGGCTGATTGATTTTTTACGGACGATCCAAAGACCAGATTATTCGCACTCGGCCATCGATGAAGAGTCGGGCCTAGTGGAGTCAGGCTTGATCGATTCGTTGGCGCTGCTGCAGATCGTCACCTACTTAGAACAGTTCCATGGCGTCGACTTCAGCGAGCGCGGCATTGATCCGGGAGATCTGCGCTCGGTCGGTTCCATCCTCGATTTAATTGCCCGCGAAGCGGCGTCATGAATCTCACCGCCTTGCGCACGGCTTACCGAAGTATTTCGCAGTTCCATGAAAACCACCGGTTGATCGCATGGCTGAGCGGCCAACCTTGGGTGATTTGGCTGACGCCGGAACGGCGCAAGTCGATGCTTTTTTTCGGCGCCATCGTCGCCGGGCTGGTCGGCATCTTTAGCCGCAACGCGCATTGGCGCGACTATCGCGCATTGGCGCCATGGTTAGTGCATGGTCTAGCGTTTCTGATTCTGCTCGGTCTTCTCTACGCCCTTTATCTCGCCACGGTTCGCTTCAAGCAGTTGCCGCCGATTATACGCCGCCGGCCGCAAATATTTTTTCATTTGATTTTGTGGATGCTCCTCGCGTTCCTGTGGTCTGCCGCCGCGGACGGCGGATGGGTCGTCGCCGTCCTGTCGGTGGTCGCGTTATCGTTTCCCTATTTGATCTGGCGCACGGGCTACATGCTTTTGTCGGGTCAACGCGGCAAGGCGCAGGGCAGCCGCTTTCGCGACCATCTTTTTTACATTTGGCCAGTTTGGGATGGCACCAATACACCGCCGGGCAAAGGTCACGACTATCTGTCGCAGGCCGTGGCACAGACGCCGGAAAGCTATGCGCGGACGATACTCGGCGGCTGTAAATTGCTCCTCCTGGTCGCGCTGTGGAAGGTGGCACTGCAGCTGCTTGCCGCATTGGTGTACGGTGATCCGAAAAGTTCATTCAGCTCGGTGTCCCAGGGCTATAGTTTAGGACTGCCGCGGGTTAGACAAATCATCGGCGGGCAAGCGACGATCCCGTTGGCGCAGATTTGGCTCAGTCTTTATCTGGAGTTGGTCTGGGAGACGCTTTCGCTGGCGGCGAAGGGACATGTCTGGGTCGGCGTGATTCGGCTGTTTGGCTTCAATATTTTTCGCAATACCTATAAGCCGCTGCTGGCGCAAACTGTCGTAGAGTTCTGGAACCGCTATTATTACTATTTCAAAGAGTTGATGATGGAGTTCTTCTTTCTACCGACCTACGCGCGCTACTTTCGTAACTTGCCCATGTTGCGGTTAGTCGCCGCGGTTTTTGCCGCGGCCTTCGTCGGTAACATGTACTATCACCTCTTGCAGCACAAAGAGCAGTTGGTTGCAGGCGACTGGAATAGACTCTGGTCGCTGCTCGGTGCGCGCATGATCTATTGCGCTTTGCTTACCGCCGGCATCGCGTTCTCCATGCTGCGCCAGCAGCGC
>JBGTCC010000583.1:0-2891 GCA_041749055.1 Thermodesulfobacteriota bacterium
AAACTACGCCAATTGTTGAGCGCAGAGCGAGTCTAGACAAGGAAGGTGCTTACGGTGCTTCAAGCTAACCCGCTGGACGTCTGATCGCTGAAGTCTCGGCTTGAGTCTGCAAAGCGGGTCCATGGCACTCGCGCTTGACAAGTGGTGTGCTGAAATGGCAAATCAACCGGGCATTTCACGATCGGGGTATGAGCCCCGCCCGCGACCAAAGGGGATGTTCACCCCCCTTTGGAAACCCCAGCAATTTTGTGCCCGCGGCAAGCTGCGGGGAATATTAGATTTAATTTGCCGAATTATTCCGCTTTCCTGCAAGCACATTAAAAGGTTGACAGCTGCGCCGACGGTTGATAGCTCTGCAATCGACTAAGCGATTCGTTTCACCATAAGACTATGGAAAACGTCGGCGATAAATTCGTTCTTTTCACCCAGCCCGGTTGAAGCAGCTGCCTGAGAACGAAAGAGTTTCTTTCGAAAAAAGGGGTCGACTTCATCGCCCTCGATATCTTGAACGATCCCACGGCACTAGAGCGATTGGGCAAACTTGGCGTGCGCACCGTACCGGTTTTAGCGCAAGGCGATCAGTACATCTTTTGCCAGAACCTGGAAGATGTCGCCGAGTTCGTCGGCGTGCAAGGCAGCGGCCATACCCCGCTCCCTCCCGCTGCGTTAATGACAAAATGGCTCACGGTGCTACACGCGGCGCAGCGTTACATTCGTCAACTCCCCAGCGACCGGCTGGCCGAGCGCGCGATCGATAATCGCGATCGCTCGCTTCGACTCTTGAGCCACCACATCTTTCGCATCGGCGAGGCTTTTCTCGAAACCGCCATTGACGGCGTCGAATACCGAACCAACAATGCCAATATCCCGCCCGAGGACGGAACCTGCACCGCCGCTGAGGAAATTGCCGCCTATGGTGACGGCATGGTTGAGCGGCTTGAGAACTGGTGGAGCCGGCTCAACGACAAATCCTGCCAGCAACCGGTGAAAACCTTCTATGGCACGCCGCCGATGCACCAGCTATTCGAGCGTTCCACCTGGCACTCGGCGCAGCACACGCGCCAGCTGATGGCCGTGCTCGAGCGCTTTGGTATCGAGCCGCAGGGGCGACTCACGGCTGAAGATCTCGCCGGTCTGCCGCTGCCGGAAGGCCTGTGGGAATGAGTAAGGTAATTCGGAGTATCTCTCGCCAAGGCGCAAAGGCGCGAAGGTGACGGGCCCAAGTCCGTCATCCCGAGCGATAAGAGAGATTTAGGAACGATTTCTCCCTTCGGTCGAAATGACAACATTTCTTAACTTCGCGTCTTTGCGACTTTGCGGGAGTAATTCCCCAAGGAACGGAAAATCGGATGGGACTGACGCAAGATGTTGCCCACTTTGTCGCGCGCACACGCTACCGGGATATTCCCAAAGAGGTTGTCCAATTGGCGCGCGGATTCATCCTCGATGGACTTGGCGTCGCCTTGGCCGGTTCCACCGACGAGTGCTCGCGCATCGTTCAAGCGCAAATCCGGCAAATGTACGGCAAGGGCGAGTCGTCGATCGTCGGCACTGCGCTCGCAGCGCCGGCAGCGAAAGCCGCTCTGGCCAACGGCGTGGCCGGCCATGCGATGGATTACGACGACACCCAACTGTCGACTTCCAAGGAAGCTGTTTACGGTCTCCTAACGCATCCGACCACGCCTGTGCTCGCCGCCGTATTAGCGATCGGTGAGAAAGAAAACATCAGCGGCGAGGAATTTGTTTTGGCCTATGTCTTGGGCGTCGAAGTCGAGTGCCGCATCGCCGATGCGATCAACCCTCGCCACTATCAGGATGGTTTTCACTCCACCGCGACCATGGGCGGCATCGGCGCCGCCATGGCGGTGGGGAAAATTCTCCGCCTCAAGGAGGAACAGCTGATTCGCACGTTGGGCATTGCCGCCAGCATGGCGTCGGGCCTGCGCGAAAATTTCGGCACCATGACCAAGCCACTGCACGCCGGACGGGCTGCCGAGAACGGCGTGAGCGCCGCCTTGTTGGCGCGCGACGGCTTCACGGCGGCGGCGAATATTCTCGAAGCCCGCCGCGGCTTTTTCAATGCCATGGCCGGCGGCTGCGACGAGAACAAGATTACCGGACGGCTCGGCTCGCCTTACTTCATGAAGGAGCCGGGAATTTCCATTAAGCCGTACCCATCCGGATCACTATCGCACCCGGCGCAAGATTTGATTCTCGACCTGGTCAAACAGCATGATCTCGGCGCCCACGAAATCGATCACGTCGACGTCGGCACCAATTCCAACGTGCCCAATGCCTTGATCTATCCGATGCCCAAGACCGCGCTGGAAGGGAAATTTAGCATTCCATTCTGCATGGCCATCGCTATCCTCGAGCGCAAGGCCGGCATCGCGCAGTTCCAAGACCGCAAGGTGCGCGACAAAAAAGTCGTCGAAATGATGAAGCGGGTGACACTCTGTGTCGACGATGAACTTGAAAAGCTCGGCTACGATCAGGTGCGTTCGCGGATTCGTATCAGGCTGAAAAATGGCCGGATGATTGAAGGGCGCTATGATGTCGCGCGTGGACACCCGGAGAAACCGATGAGCTGGGCCGAGCTCGGCGAGAAGTTTCGCGACTGCGCCGGGCTCCTGCTGGCAGACAAGGACGCGGAGACGGCGATCCAATTGGTCGCTCGCATCGAAGCATTGAAAAGCTTAAGCCCCCTGTTCCGGGCGGTGACCGGCGCGCGCGTTAAGAGCACAAAAAGAACTCGGGCCACGAAATCCGGCGGCAAGAGGTGAAGCCGCCGTCGCGGGTCATAAGGGCGACTCGTTAATGGCCCGAAACTCGCCGCCGCGGCGCGATCGGACGGCGGCGATCACGGTATTGACTGAAGATTTAATTCCTCA
>JBGTCC010000584.1:0-6419 GCA_041749055.1 Thermodesulfobacteriota bacterium
GCGCGGGCGAACTTGTGCGCGATCGAAGGGGTCCACCGTTCGTGTCGGCTGCCGAATCCCGTTATACTCACAGCGATTCCGTCTGAAACCATCCAATGACAACGCCACTCGATATTCTCGTCACCGGCGGTACCGGCTACATCGGCCAGCATTTGATCCCGCGGTTGATCGCGCGCGGCCATCGAGTGCGCGTGTTGGCGCGCGATCAGTCGATGAGCCGCGTACCCAGCGGCGCGGCAGGAGTGACGGGCGATGCGCTAAACGCCGAATCCGTGGCAAGCGCGCTACGGCCGGGCGATACCGTGATCCATCTTGTCGGCACGCCTCATCCGAGTCCGAGCAAAGCGGATCAGTTCGAGAAAGTCGATCTGGTGTCGATCCGTTCAACGGTGAGCGCGGCGCAAAAGGTCGGCATCGCCCATTTGATTTATGTCAGTGTCGCTCAGCCGGCGCCGATCATGCAGGCTTATCTCTGGGTGCGCCTGTTGGGTGAGACGATGATCCGCGAGGCCGGCCTGACGGCGAGCATCGTCCGGCCTTGGTATGTGCTGGGTCCCGGCCACTGGTGGCCCAAACTCATCCAGCCGCTGTACAAGCTCGCCGACTTGATACCGTCGCTGCGGCCGACGGTCGAGCGCTTGGGTTTGCTCAATATCGAGCAAATGGTGACCGCGATGGTGTACGCTGTGGAAAATCCGCCGCAAAATCGGCAGCGGCGTATTTACGACGTGCCGGCGATTCGCCGGGCGCGGCTGTGAGGGTTATGAATTTCCCGTCTAAGATTCGGTTTGGTTGGCCCGGTGTTCTCAAGAGACAAGATCGTAGCTGTCATTCCGAGGCGACGCGGAGGAATCTCGTCTTCGCAAGGGGAGACAAGTCGAGATCCCTCGCTCTGCTTCGCTCTGCTCGGGATGACGGGAATGGGATGTTTCGATCATCATCCTAAACTAATTCCTTGATCAGGATCTTTACCGTGGAAACAAAGAATCTATTCGCAAATCTTTCGAACGCCAATCGCGGCGAAGAGTTTCTGCCGCTGTTTGAAAACGCCAACGTCAAGATCGAGCGCATCGTTTCTCACGCCCAGGCGAGCCCGGCGGGCTTCTGGTACGATCAGGAAGAAGACGAGTGGGTCGCGATCATACGCGGCACGGCGACTTTAGAATTCGCAAGCGGTGAGCAAGTGGATTTGCAAGAGGGCGACTACTTAACGATTCCGCGCCATGTGCAGCATCGCGTCGCCCGCACTAGTGAAGAGACGGTCTGGCTGGCGGTTCATCTTAGATAAACCGCAGTTCAAGATCACGCAGATCGCACTCCCAGCCCGAAACCTTGAACGCTTGAACCTTGAACTTTCGAACGGTGTTATTGCGGCGTCGGCCTGACCCACGGTTTTTCCAACAGGCGATAAAAAATCCCCGAGAGAAAAAACATCACGACCAGTCCCCAAAGCAAGGGTTCATAGGTCTGCCAGCGGTCCCAGATGGCGCCGGCCACCACCGGGCCGGTGACACTGCCCCAGACGTAGAACACGCTCATGTAACCGCGAATTTTGGCGAAGTGTTTGCGGCCAAAAATATCGCCGACCATGGCCCACGCGACCGGGTAGGTCGATTCGACGGTGGTGAACAACAGCGTGAAGAGTAGCAGAGGCGCCATTGACGAGCCGAAGATCGGCAGCAGGATCGAACCGCCGGCGACGAAAAGAATCACTGAAATCATCCGCGGCTTGTTCATCGAATCGGCGAGCCAGCCCAACAAAACCGTCGACGTGAAGCCGAGGAAGGCGAAGGCGCTCAAGAGCAACGTCGCTTGCTGCGGACTCATGCCTTTCCAGATCATCATCGGGATGAAGTGGGTGGAGATCGCATGATAGGACGCGTTGCGCACTGCGGCGCCGAAGACCAGGGCCCAGAAGGCAAACGAGCGCATCGCTTGGCGCGGCGTGATCTCGACCTCGCTGGTGGCCTGCGGCGCGTTGGTGCGATCGTCAAACGCTTGCTGGGTTTCGCCGTCCGGCAGGAGTCCCATGCTCTCAGGGGAACGGCGGATGGCAAGACAGAGCGGAATGCCAAGAACTAGAAACGACAATCCGGCGAAGGCCGCGCCCCAGCGCCAACCCCAGCTGTGCACGATCATGCTTAAGATCGGCGCGATCAGCACGCCGCCGAGGCCGTAGGCCGCGCTATTGATCGTCATGGCGCGGGCACGCCAACGGATGAACCAAGTATTGATCAGCGTCATCGGCGCGTGCATGAAGCCGCCCGAATGGGTGAGCGAGATCAGCACGGTATAAACCAGCACGAAGCTCCAGTAGCTTTCGACTTGCGACAGCAGCAGATAGCCGATGCCCATGAGCGACACCGCGGCGATCATCACCGGCCGCGGTCCGTAGCGGTCGAGTAAATGGCCGACGATGGGCCCTTCAATGGCGCCCTCGGCGCGCGCCAGGGAGAAGGCGAACGATGTCGCGGTGCGGCTGAGATTCAGTTCTTGGCTGAGCGGCAGAAAGAACACCGTGAAGCCGTAACTATGCAGTCCAGCGCCGAGCAACCGCACCGCGGCGGAAGCGCCGACCATATGCCAGCCGTAGAAGAGGCTGGTAAACTTTTTGAACATTCGATTTTGTCGATGAATTTCGGTGGGTAACCGAACAAATGGATAATTGAGAATGGATAATGGAAAAGCTAAGTTTTCAAAGTCCGTGTCGGAAATTTTCCTTTATCCATTCTAAATTATCCATTGAATTCATTCCGACTCGCCGTTCTCCGCGGCTTTGAGGCGGCGTTGGCGCACGGCGTCGGCGAAGGAGTCGATCAAGGCGCGGCTGTCTTCCCAACCGACGCAGGCGTCGGTGATGCTTTGGCCGTAGATGAGCGATTTGCCGGGGATGAGATCCTGGCGGCCGGCCTTGAGGTGGCTTTCGATCATGGCGCCGAAGATGCGCGCGTCGCCGGCGGCGACTTGCCCGGCGACGTCTTGGCCGACGCCGACCTGCTTGGCCGGCTCCTTGCCGCTGTTGCCGTGGCTACAGTCGATCATGATGCGCGCGGCGATGCCGGACTCGGCGAGGCTCTTGCCTACGGCGTCGACATTGGCGGCGTTGTAGTTGGGCTGCTTACCGCCGCGCAAAATTATGTGGCAGTCTTCATTGCCGAGGGTCGAGACGATGGCGGAATGGCCGTCTTTAGTTACCGACAGGAAATGATGCGGTGCCTGGGCAGCGCGGATGGCGTCCATGGCGATGCGCACGTTGCCGTCGGTGCCGTTCTTGAAGCCGACCGGACAGGAGAGGCCGGAGGCGAGTTCGCGGTGCACCTGGCTTTCCGTGGTTCTGGCGCCGATGGCGCCCCACGAGACCAGATCCGCGGTGTACTGCGGCGAGATCATGTCGAGGAATTCGCAGCCGGCGGGCATGCCGGACTCGTTCAGCTCGTGCAGCAGCTGTCTGCCGATGCGCAGTCCCTGGTTGATCTGAAAACTGCCGTCGAGATTGGGATCGTTGATCAGTCCTTTCCAGCCCACCGTGGTACGCGGTTTTTCAAAGTAGACGCGCATGACGATCAACAAATCGGCAGCGCAGCGTTCTTTGACTTCCTTCAAGCGCACGGCATATTCCTTCGCCGCTTTGACATCATGAATTGAGCAGGGGCCCATGACAACCAAAAAACGGTCGTCGGCGCCATGCAAAATGCGATGGATGTCGCGGCGGGCTTCGAACACCGTCTGTGCCGCTTTGTCGCCGATGGGAATGTCAGCCAGCAGGCGGCCTGGCGGTAATAACTCTTTGATCTCTTTGATTCTCAGGTCGTCGGTTTGGTATTTCATGGTCATTCACTAGCGATTGGATCGGGTTATTATAGACAATATTCCCTGGAAATCTATCGGAGGAATCGGCGGGTAATGTTTGAGTTGGCCTCGGGTGGCATCACGGTAATCCCGAATCCATCGGTTAGGCTCAGGATAAACTCCGAGAGGGATCTCGCCAAACTGAACCAGGCGCGGCGCCGGGTTACTTTTCGAGAGTTTCACGCGCCATGACGGCGAGCAGCAGCGCGGCGAGAATCAATAACGGCGCGTAGGCGAGGAAGGGCACGCCTGGGTTGAACTTGTCGACCAGGTAGCCGCCAATCAGCGGTGCGCTGACGCCGCCGATCTCGGCCAGAGTCCGTCGCAGCGCTTGTAAGCGGCCGCGGGCATGGACCGGCACGACGTCGAAGGTCGAAGTGGCTAACGAGCCGAGCGATAGCCCATTGGCGACGCCGAGGAAGGACAATAAGACCGCCAGTTGCAAAAACGAATCGGCGAACGGAATGAGAATAAAAGCGATGGCCGGTATGCCGGTGCTCGGCACGGTGGCCCACTTGCGCCCGACTTTGTCGATGACGAAACCGGCGGGCAAGATCATGCTAAAGACCGATAGACCGGAAATGGTAAACAGCAGGCCGATTTCTTTGGGCGTCATGTGCAGTATCTCGCTGGCGAACACCGGCACGATACTCTGCGTCGTCACCCGATGGGCAAAGCTGGTGAAAGTCGCGAGCACGAGCACGATGTAGGTGGCGCGCAGTTCGGGACGAATCTCGTAGAACAGATCTCTGATGCCGCGCAGCCGTTGGCCGAGAGCTTTGATACTCCAACCCATTATTGCCGGTCTCGCTTGGATCGGTGGGACGGGATGTTGACCGGCTTCAAGCTGCCAACCGATCAGGGTCGATAATCCGGCGCAGGCGGCATAGGCGAGAAACACCGAGCGAAAACCGATGTGCTCGGTGAGCAAACCGCCGATCAGCGGGCCGAAGGCGAGGCCGAGATAGTTGATGCCGTGAAAGCCGCTCAGGACTCGGCCGCGCTGATCGGCGCGCACCAGATCGACACCGGCGATCTCGCGGGCGATCACCCAAATACTGTCGGCGATGCCGATGCAGAATACCGGTATCAAAATTAACGTGAACCAGGGCATGAACGCGGCGAGAATCGCCGATAGGCAGGCGATCAGCGGTCCGGAGATTAGCGCCGTGCGCGCGCCGAAGCGGTCGAGGACAAAGCCGCTGATCGGCATGCCGACGAAGCGGCCGAAGGCAAGCGCGGTGATCACCTGCGCCGCCGTGCCGGGAGTGATGGCAAAATGTTTGGCAAGAACCGGAATCGTCGGCACCACCATCGCCCACATGCCTGCCATCAGCGTGCTGGTGTAAAGCGTGATCAGGGCGCGGGTCGTCGATGTGAGCGGCATGGGTGTCGTGCGAGGGGGACTGCTTTATGCCCAATTGGGGTGCTTGGATAAACATCGATTTACACCACGAAGGCACGAAGTGCACGACGGTTTCGGATGAATTATCTGCCGAACTTCGTGTCCTTCGTGCCTCCTTTGAAAATACTTGCGCGGAGATGATCTGTTTCGGTCCGTTATACCCGCGAAAGCGGGTATCCAGGCTAATTTGGCGTAGGATAAACCTGGATTCCCGCCTGCGCGGGAATGACGATTCGAGGGAAGCAGCATGTGGAGTGGAATCCCTCCATTTTCATGCTCCGTGGGCGTGCGTAAGCTCATGTTCCGCTTCGTGGTAAAACCATCCTGTGACTGCAATACAACTGTGACACCATCTCAATTTTCATCGCACAAGGCCGGTGGCGCGAGACCAGGAATTGGACAGACTGGCGAAGAAAATCCCGGCGCCGGCGAAGATGCCGATCAGCACCCAGAGCAGCGGTTGGTAAGTTTGCCAGCGATCGAACACGGCGCCGGCAAACACCGGCCCCAAGACCCCGCCCCAGGTGTAAAATAGTCCCATGTAGCCGCGAATCTTGGCGAAATGTTTGCGGCCAAACAAGTCGCCGGCGATGGCCCAGCCGACGGTGTAGGTGGCTTCCACGGCGGAAAATAGCATGGTGAAAAGCGCCATGAGCCAGAACGAGCTGGTGTAGATCGGCAACAGCATGGCGAGGGCGGCGCTGAATAATATCATCGCGCATAAACGCGGCTTATGCGCCCGGTCTGCGTACCAACCAAAAGCCAGAGTCGCCGCCATGCCGAGAAAGGCAAACGCGCTCAGCAACCACGCCGCTTCCTGCTGGCTCAGTCCTTTCCAGATCATCAGCGGAATGAAATGGACGGACACCGCGTGGTAAGACGCGTTGCGCACGCCGTTGGCGAGCACTGAGCCCCAGAAGGCGAAGGAGCGCAATGCTTGAGCGAGCGTGACTTCCGGCTCGGCGAGCGGCGCTTGGCCGGCGCGGGTGTCGCTTGCCAGCGCGTCCGGCGGTGCATCGCCGTCGGGCAACAAGCCCATGCTCTCCGGTGAACGCCGGATCGTCGCACAGATCGGCAAGCCGATCACGAGAAAAGTCACGCCGGCCACCACCGCGCCCCAGCGCCACCCCCACGCTTGGACAACCAGGCTTAACAGCGGCGCGAT
>JBGTCC010000585.1:0-11821 GCA_041749055.1 Thermodesulfobacteriota bacterium
TCGCCGCGCGACGATGTCGAGTCGCTGGTCAACCAGAAGTTCAAGAAAGTTTATTTCGAAGCGAAATATTCCGTCGACGAGTACGAAAAGAAACTATCCGAGTGGGAAGAGTTGATTCAAAAACATTTTATCAGAAAAAGATAATTTCATTCGTCAGAAAAACTAGATGGACGAAAAGTATTCGTCGGAAGAAATGGAAGTGAAACTCGGCCAATGGGAAGCGCTGCTGCGCCAACTATTTCTGCGTAGACGTTAAGCAAGCCGCAACCAAGCCGACTAACAGAGGAAGAACCTATGTTTATCAGCCAGAGCTATTACATCGCCACGATATTGGTGGCGTTAACCGCGTATCTGCTAAACGGCGGGAGCGTCTTAGCCGCCAATGCGCCTATAACAGTTTCACAAGTCGCCCTCTACCAAGGCGCCGACCGGGAAAAAATTCTCATCGAAGGGGCCAAGAAGGAGGGTGCCTTCACTTTGTATGGTTCGCATAGTTGGTACCGCACCATGGCCAAGGAGTTCGAAAAGAAATATCCGTTCCTAAAAATTACCGAGTACCGCACCGACGGGCGCAACCTGATCAAACGCGCCATCGAGGAAAACAGGGCCGGTCAATATATTGCCGATGTCATCGCCACCACTGGCCAGCAGATGGACTTGATGAAACGAGAGGGTATTTTTCTCGAGCACTGGACCCCTGACGCCCGTGCCTACCCCGACGAGGTCAAAAACAAAGGCAAGGACGGTTTCTGTTACGTCGGACATTACGAGACCTATGCCAGTTTGGGATTCAACACGTCGATAATCCCGCCGGCTGAAGCGCCCAAGACCATGCTCGAGCTGCTGAATCCCAAATGGAAAGGCAAGATGGCGATCGTCAACACGACGACGGGTACCCGCTGGATCGGCAATACGCTGGAAAACTTCGGACGAGAGTATCTTGAGAAATTCGCCGAGCAAGAGATCAAAGTTCAAAACATGGCCGGAGCGGCCCTGGCCGGCCTCGTGGTCTCCGGCGAAGTGCCGCTGTCGCCGACAATCTTCGACGCTAATATCACGCAAGCTAAGCAAAAGGGAGCGCCGGTGGATTGGCGCCCCCTGGAACCAGTGGTCACCACCGTGGCCTATTCCGGCCTATTGGCAAAAGCGCCCCACCCGCATGCAGCGCTGCTGTTTATCGATTGGATGCATTCGAAAGATGGCCAGCAGATGATCATGAAGGGCGGTCTGTGGTCGCCGCGCGAAGACGTCGGTTCGTTGGCGCAGAAATTCAAGAAGTCCTACATCGACGAAAAGTATTCCGTCGAGGAAGCCGAAAAAAAATACGCCGAATGGGACGGTCTCATGCAGCGCTTGTTCATGAGAAGAAAGTAACGCTGCGACTCTCCGACGCTGTCAACCTATTGATTGAATATCACAGGCAATTGCGGCGCCAAGTCAGACCAGCGCTATTGACAAGGTAAAGCTTCGCTCATAGCATCGGCCACCTATTCTGCGAAGAAGGGCACCAGCCATGTTGAGTCAATTGATTTTCGCGATTTGCGTTCTCTTGGTTGCGACGCATAGTTTCGCCGCCAGCGCGCCTACCAGCGTCGCCCAGATCGCTCTCTATCAAGGCGCCGACCGCGAAAAAGTTCTCGTTGAGGGCGCCAGGCGCGAGGGCCAGGTTACTTTCTACAACTCACACACCTGGTTCCGCACCTTCGTCAAGGATTTCGAAAAGAAGTATCCCTTCGTCAAGGTGGCGGAATGGCGCAATGACTCAAAGAATCTCCTGCGGCGCATGACCGAAGAAGCCAAAGCCGGCCGCAGCCTCGTCGATGTCGTCGAAACCACTCCGGAAACAATGGCCCTACTCAAGCGCGACGGCGTGCTGCAAGAATACTTTTCGCCGGAGGCGCGGTTCTTTCCGGACGATGTGAAGTCGAAAGGCAAAAACGGTTTTCACTATGTCGGCGACCGCGAAACCTATATCGGCTTGGGCTTCAACACCAGTCTAATTCCTCCGGCCGAAGCACCCAAAACTCTGCGCGACCTGCTCAATCCGAAATGGAAAGGCAAGATGTCGTTGGTGACCAGCTCCTCGGGGACCCGCTGGATCGGCAATGCGCTCGACGCCATGGGGCGCGAGTTCGTCGAGAAATTTGCCGAGCAGGATGTGCGTCTGCAGGACATGTCGGGCGCGGCGTTATCCGGCCTCGTCGTGACCGGCGAGGTGCCGTTGTCGCCGACCATCTTCGATGCCAACGTCAGCGTGCATAAGCAGAAAGGCGCACCCATCGACTGGCGTCCATTGGAACCGGTGGTCACCAACGTCGGCTACTCAGGCATTTCGCTGAAAGCGCCCAATCCCCATGCCGCCATGCTGCTTCTCGACTTCATCCATTCCATAGAAGGCCAGCAGGCGATCATGAAAGGTGGACTATGGTCGCCGCGCGACGATATCGGCACGGTCGAACAGCGCTTCAAAAAGAGTTACCTCGATGAGAAGTATTCGATCGAGGAGTTGGAAGTTAAATACGGCCAATGGGAGCAGTTGATCCGCCGGCTGTTCGGCCAAAGAAGATAGCCGCCATCAACGGCAAGCAATTTGATTAAGGAGTCATCCAATGAAATCTCGACCGCTGCCTTATCCCAATACGATTCTTTATAACGGCAACATCCGCACGTTCCAGACGGAAAGTTCGACCTGCGAAGCCCTCGCTTGCTCAGGATCGCGAATCGTCGCGGCGGGCAAATTCGAGGACATTCGCCGCTTCGCCGGTCCCGACACCGAGATGATCGACCTCAAGGGACGCACGGCGATTCCCGGACTTACCGACACCCATGTGCATTTATCGGAAAAAGGCACGGCGGAGATGGAGTTGGTCGACTGCCGGGATTTCTATGTCGAGGTAAATTCCGTTTCAGATATTTTACAGCGCCTCGCCAATGCCGCCGCCAGCGCGCCCAAGGGATCATGGCTCGTGTCCCATGGCAGTCCGATGCAGGACTTTCGCATCAATGATCATCGATTCCCCGACAAACATGATCTTGACCGCGCCGTGCCGGATCACCCGGTATCGATCTCCTTCGGCGCCCATGTGACCATCGGCAACTCGCTGGCGCTCGCGGCCGCGAAAATCACCCGCGACACCCCCGATCCCGCCGGCGGCCATATCAAGCATGATCCGCAGACCGGCGAGCCCACCGGCGAGCTGCACGAGCGGGCGCAGTTGATTCTGCGAAAAGTCGCGCCGGAATTTAACTACCTTCAGTTAAAAGACGGCATCGTCTACGCACTGAACCAATGTCTCGAACGCGGCGTCACCACGGTGCATGACATCGTCCGCTACGCGGAACCGGTGCGCGCCTACCAAGAACTGTATAAAGAAGGCCGCATGAACGCGCGCGTGAGCATTCTGCCGCGCGTCATCGAATCAATGATCGAAACCAAAAGCTTGACCGAGCTCGGTCTCATCACCGGCTTCGGCAACGAATGGCTGCGCATCGGCGGCGTTAAAATGAGCATCGACGGCGGCATCACCGGGCGCAACGCCTGCTTCCACGAACCCTATGAAAACGACGAGCATAACCATGGGATAATCCGAATCCAGCAGGATGAATTGAACCACACCGTGCAGGTCTGCCATGACGCCGGTCTGCGCTGCTGCGTGCACGCCATCGGCGACAAAGCCTTCGACATGGCGCTCGACGCGTATGAAAACGCCATCGAGCATTCGCCGCGCAAAGATCATCGCCATCGAATCGAACATATGGGCAACTGGCTCGCCACACCCAAATTGATCGGTCGCATGGTCCGCTCAGGGATCGTCGCCGTGCCGAATATCGCCTTCGCTTATTACATCGGCGACGCGATTCTCGATTGTGTCGGCGAACGGCGCCTGACCAAGGCGTTTCCCTTCCACACGCTGTTGAAAAATGGCGTCATCATGTCCGGCGGCTCCGACTCGCCGGGCTACTGGCCGGTGGATCCGCTGCGCGACATCGCCACCGCAGCGTCGCGCAAAATGCGCTGGGGTGAAGTGTGGATCCCCGAAGAAAAAATTACCGTTGCCGAGGCCTTCGCCATGCATACGACGACGGCGTCATGGGTCGGCTTTGAAGAAAACGACAAGGGCACACTAGCGGTCGGCAAGCTTGCCGACATCGCGGTCTTGGCCGAAGACCCCTTCGGCGTACAACCGGAGAAGATTCGCGAACTAAAGGTCGAGATGACTTTGGTCGGCGGTGAAGTGAAGTACCAGGCCTAAAGAGCGTACCGCGAACCCAACGCGGCATCGCCGCAACCGACGAGGAATTCGGCACCGGAGAGTTAGCCGCAAAGAACGCAAAAATATCCCAAAGTCCGAGTGTAGGGGCGTATCATGATACGCCTTGGGGCGGGGCCGCAATTGGCAATCCACGAAATTTGCCCAGATGACAAAAATTCTAGTGGATCGCAAAACAAAGGGCGACCGCTGGGTCGCCCTTTGTTTTAGCACGCCAATTTTTGCGCGGGTACCTATTAAGGATTCGCCTTACCGACGCTGACAAAGGGGCGGTGGCCCTGGCGTTCGGATGCCAGGTTGATTTTCTTGCGCTGTTTATAGATGTGAATGCATAACTCTTCGATCACGGCCAATGGCGAGTCGCCGGGCTCTCGGGCTGCCGAGCTCGCTTCCCACTGCACTGTGATCGATTGGATCTTGTCCGATTGGTCTTGCCATGACACCCGTACCAGCCGGCCATGCTGGCGGTCGACATAGTTGCCGGCCAGCCGCAGCACCTGAGGTAGGCTCAACATGTTGGGCGGGCCGGTAAACGGCTTGCGCTTAGCGCGCCCGTCAACTTCGAGCTTTTGCACGTCGACCGGAGTGAAAAGCTTGTCGAGGTCCATCGTCATCGATGTCCCCTTGTTCCACGCCTGGAGAATGTAATCGTCGTTATGAGTTTTGATTTCGAGCGCCTTGAGTTCCATGCCTTCGAGAAGCTGGCCAAAACAGCGCAGAGTCGAAGCATAGCGCATCCTTGGCGCCGCCGGTGGTACCGCGTTGAGAACCCGTGTTGCCATGGGAGGATCAGGGAGCAACGGGCATGCCAAGGAAGGGTGCGAAGGTTTCACAAACTTTCTGCGACTGTTGGTTATGAAAGTGCAGAATTATACCGGTGGCAAACAAGCGAGCGCGAACGCTCACCGACAAAACTTACGACAATGTGCCAATGTTCACTTGCGTGCGTCGGCAAGCGGAAACCAAACAACCCGACATCGGATGCCAGCAGCTATAGGATCTTCATGCCGCCGGCGAGGATCTTCTCGTCCGGCCTGGCGTTCCAGCCGACGTTCCGCGCGGTGCCGTAAATCTCGGCCAAGGTGTAGAGCGGCACGAACGGAACATCTTCCATCAAAATGCGCCCCGCTTGATGCAACAAGGCGACGCGCTTTTTAGCGTCGCCGGTGCGCTGCTCTTCGTCGATAATCTTATCGAATTCGGGATTCTTGTATTGAATGCGCGGGCTGACGCCGGAGCGATAATATTGATCGTAGACGGTGTCGGCGTCGGTGGCGGGGCGGCCGACGTAATAAAAGGGCGACTTGCCGCCATTGACCCACTCCTTGCCCCAAAACACCGCGAACTCCTGCGATACCAGTTCGACCTTGATGCCGATCTTGGCCAGCTGGTCGGCGATCACCTGGCAGACTTCCTTGGCTTTCGGATATCGATCCGGCGAGAAATAAAGTTTCACTTCCAGGCCGTTGGGAAATCCGGCCTTGTCGAGGAGCTCCTTACCCTTCTTCACATCCACCGGATAGCGATTGATCTTGGGATCGAAGCCGATCACCTTCGAACCCATCGGCCCGTTCATGACATAGCCGTTGCCTTCGTAAATATGCTTGATGATCGTCGCCGCATCAACCGCGTAGTTGATCGCTTGACGGACTAACTTGTTGTCGAAGGGCTTGTGGGTCACGTTCATGGCGAGAAAATACATGCGCTGGCCTTCGACCTTTTCCGCTCTGATCTTGGGATGTTTATCAAAGCGCGACAGCTCTTCCACCGGCACGTTGTTAATGACATCGCCCTGCCCGGCGAGCAATCCGGCCACCCGCCCGGCGTCCTCGCGGACTCGACGTATGACAATCTCTTTGACCGCTGGTTTCGTACCCCAATAAGTTTCATGGCGGGTCATGACCAGATTACCGTCGCGCTGCCAACTGACGAAACGATAAGGTCCCGTGCCCACCGGCTTTTGCTCACCGGGCTCGCCGCCCTGCGCTTCGGTGGCGCTTTTACTGATGATGAAGCGGTTCTCGAGCCGGTCGAGAAACACCGCGTTGGGCGCTTCGGTGACAAACGCGAGGGTATGATCGTCGAGCGCTTGCATCTCGACCAGATCGCGAAAATTTTCTTTTTGCAGGCTCAGTTTGTCGTTCTTCACCCGGTTGAAGGAGTAGATCACGTCGGCGGCGGTAAACCGGCCGCCGTCATGGAAACGCACGTTTTTACGCAGCTTGAAAATCCATTTCTTGCCTTGAAACTCCCAGGACTCGGCGAGCACGCCAAAGTAACCACGCTTGGCAAAATCGACATCGACCAAAGGCTCGGTCATGTTGTACCAGATGCCGTACTGCGGCCCGGAGCTGTAAGCGTAGGGATGCAGATTATCGAGGGAGATGCTGCTGAGAATCGTCAAGCGCTCCTTCGACGCCGACCAACTCGAACCGGGCCATGCCGTATGCGCCAACGCGCCGACGCCGGCAAGCGCGCCGTACATGAGAAACCTGCGGCGATCGAGATCATTGGTATTTCTCTTCATCGTTGATTCTCCTCGCTTCGACGCGCCCGTTGAGACTAACGAATTTTCATCTCCGCATACATTAATTTTTCGTCCGGCCGGGCCTTCCAGCTGATGTTACGCGCCACGCCATATATTTCCGCCAGCGTATACAGCGGGCAGAACGGCACATCTTCCATCAGGATGCGGCCCAACTGATGCAGCATGGCGAGGCGCTTTTTGGCATCGCCGGTTTTCTGCTCTTCGTCGACTAGCTTGTCGAACTCCGGATTTTTGTATTGTATGCGCGGGCTCACGCCGGAACGATAGTACTGGTCATAGACCGTATCCGCGTCGGCTGCCGGACGACCGACGTAGTAGAACCCCAGTTTGCCGCCGTTGACGCCTTCCTTGCCCCAGAAGATGACAAACTCCTGGGAGACCAACTCGACCTTGATGCCGACCTTGGACAACTGGTCGGCGATCACCTGGCACACTTCTTTCGCTTTCGGATAACGGTCCGGCGAAAAATACAGCTTCACATCGACGCCGTTGGGATAACCGGCTTTAGTCAACAGCTCCTTCGCCTTGTTGAGATCCAACGGGTAGCGTTTGATCTTGGGATCGAAGCCGATCACGTTCGAACCCATCGGACCGTTCATGATGTAGCCGTTGCCCTCGTAGATATGTTTGATGATCAGCGCTGGATCGACGGCGTAGTTGATCGCCTGGCGGACCAATTTATTATCGAAGGGCTTGTGCGTCAGGTTCATGGCGAGGAAATACATGCGCACGCCTTCGACCTTCTCGGCGCGGATGCGTGGGTGATTGTCGAAGCGGGAAAGTTCTTCCACAGGAATATTGTTTGCCACGTCTCCCTGACCGGCCAAAAGGCCGGCGACACGCCCTGAATCCTCTCGCACACGGCGTAAAACGATTTCTCGAATCGATGGTTTTGCACCCCAGTAGCTATCGTTGCGTACCATGACCAGATTGCCGTCGCGCTGCCAGCTTTGAAATTTATAGGGACCGGTGCCGATGGGTTTCAGCTCCGGCTGATCGCCCTGGGCTTCCATGCCTGTCTTGCTGAGGATGAAACGGTTCTGCAAGCGGTCAAGCATCACCGCCACCGGCTGCTCGGTGGTGATGATGACGGTGTGATCGTCGGCCGCCTGGACCTCGGTAAAGTCGCGGAAGTTTTCCTTCTGCAGACTCAGCTTGTCGTTCTTCATCCGGTTGATCGAGTAGACGACATCCTTGGCGGTAAACGGACTGCTGTCATGGAATCGCACGTTCTTGCGCAGCTTGATCACCCAACGCTTGCCCTGAAACTCCCAAGACTCGGCGAGGATGCCATAGTAAGTGCGCTTGGCATAATCGACCTCGACCAATGGCTCGATCATGTTGTTCCAGATACCGTACTGCGGGCTCGAGCTATGGGCGTAGGGATGGAGCGTATCGAGACCGATGCTGCTCAAAGCCGTCAAGCGGTCGCGGCTCGCGGCATAGCTCACTTTGACCATGGAGCCGCCCAAGAGAGCGCCAATGCCCGCCACGCCGCTG
This sequence comes from Thermodesulfobacteriota bacterium, assembly GCA_041749055.1. Taxonomy (GTDB): domain Bacteria; phylum Desulfobacterota; class Binatia; order UBA9968; family UBA9968; genus DP-20. Next base: position 8,320 of record JBGTCC010000585.1, read on the forward strand.
TTTTTAAGAAAGTTCCGACGATTCATTTTCCATTGCCTCATCATTCCCCCGTGCTACCGCGGATATACCATTTTGACGATCACGTTACGATTCGTTCTACTTGTTATGCAGAGGAGCAAGGCGTCCGGTGTGCTTGGCTGGCGGAGGGCCGATGTAAACCGCTTTCGTTGTCAGCGCATATGTAAGCCGCCTTGAAAAATCCAACTCCCAGACGCAATCAGTACTCGGACATGGCAAAAATAACCATCGCGGCGATTTTGCCGAATGGCCGGGAATTGCCGGCGCGTTGTTCGGGTGAATCGATTTGATTCTACCGCCGTTGGCAATTCCTGCCTAATTGTCAAACTCCTGGCACTGACGCCAACTCGTACCGTTGACTCCCCTCGGTTTGACTCTCAATAGCAGAGCGCCAGAGGTTAGCGAATTTTCATATCCTGAGCCAGCACGCGCTCCCCCGGAGTCGCCTTCCAGGCGACGTTTTGCGTCACGCCGTATAATTCAGCCAGCGTATACAAGGGCACGAACGGCACGTCTTCCATGAGCACCTTGCCGGCCTGTTGCAAGATTTCGATGCGCTTTTTGGTGTCGCCGGTCTGTTGTTCTTCGTCGATGAGTTTGTCAAATTCCGGGTTGGTATATTGAACTCGCTTGGTGATTCCAGAGCGGAAATACTGTTCGTAAAGCGTGTCGGCATCCACCGCCGGACGGCCGACGTAATAGAAGGCGAGCTTGCCGCCGTTGACACCTTCTTGACCCCAGAATACCGGCCACTCTTGGGCCACCAGTTCAGTTCGTACGCCTGCCTTTTTCAACTGATCGGCGACCACCTCACAGACTTCTTTGGCTTTGGGATACCGGGTGGGGGCCAGGTGTAGCTTGACATCAAGGCCGTTCGGATAGCCGGCTTTGGCTAAGAGATCTTTTGCCTTGGCAGGATCCAAAGGATAGCGCTTGAGCTTGGGATCGGCGCCGATGATGTTGGAAGCCACCGGACCGTCCATGACGTAGCCGTTGCCTTCATAGATATGTTTGACGATGACGGTTGGATCGATGGCGTAATTAAAAGCCTGGCGCACCAGCTTGTTGTCGAAGGGTTTGAAAATCGGATTGAGCACGAGAAAATACATGCGCTGTCCCTGGGCTTTCTCGATACGCACGCGAGGATTGGCTTCGATGCGTGGAACCGCTTCCACCGGAACGTTGTTGATGACATCGCCCTGCCCGGAGAGCAGACCGGCGACGCGGGCCGCGTCTTCTCCGACCTTGCGCGTGACGATTTCCTTGATCGCCGCTTTAGCCCCCCAATACTCGTCGTTGCGGCCGAGCACGAGCTGGCCGTCGCGCTGCCAGCTGACGAACTTGTAGGGGCCGGTGCCCGTGGGATGTTGTAGCACGTTGTTCCCGTACTTGTCCGCCGCGGCCTTGCCGAGGATGTTGCGGTTGCTCAACCGGTCGAGCATGACCGCTGTCGGCACCTTAGTCGCCAAGGTGAGGGTGTGATCGTCCACCGCTTTCATTTCCGTTATGTCGGTTAAGGCATAACGCTGCGGACTCTTCTTGTGATTGAGAATTCTCTGGAAGGAATAAATTACATCCTTCGCGGTGAACGGCGAACCATCGTGAAAGCGCACGCCTTTTCTGAGATTGAATACCCACTTGGTGCCCTGGAACTCCCAGGACTCGGCGAGCACACCGACATAATCCATTTTTACGTAGTCGACGTCCACCAACGACTCCGCCATGTGCGACCAGATACCGTATTCGGGGCTCGACGAAAATGCATAGGGATCGAGGGAACTCAAACTCACGCTGGTCAAGATCGTCAGCCGGTCGGCGGAAGCCGAGTAAGCTACTCTGGGCAGGGTGGCGCTCGCCACTAGGCCGAGCCCAGCCATAGTACTCTGCTTTAAAAACTCCCGGCGATTAACTCCGTGATTATCAGATCCCATAGAACACCTCTTTTGTTTGCGACATTATTGATTGCCGCGGATTGATCAGCGGCGGCCCGTGGGATTACGAGCGAATTTTCATGTCCCATCCAAGTATCTTCTCGTCGGCGCGTTTGTTCCAGACTAGGTTCTTAGCCGTGCCATAAACATCCGCGAGATTATACAGCGGCACGAAGGGCACATCTTCCATGAGAATCTTTCCCGCCTGTTGCAGGAGGGCGACGCGTTTCCTGGTATCGGGAATCCTTTGTTGCTCGACTATAAGCTTGTCAAATTCCGGATTGCTATAGTTGCAGCGCTTGGTGGTGCCGGTGCGGAAGTACTGATCGTAAAGCGTGTCAGCGTCCGTCAATGATCCGCGGCCGATATAGTAAAAAGGTAACTTGCCACCGTTGACGCCTTCATTACCCCAGAACAGCGCCCACTCCTGGGATATAAGTTCGACGCGGAAGCCGCTTTTGACCATCTGCGCAGCGATGACCTGGCAAACTTCACGGTCATTGGGATAACGGCCACCCGAATAGTAGAACGGCACGTCGCAACCGTTTGGGTAGCCAGCCTTGGTCAACAACTCCTTGGCCTTGCTAGGATCGTATGGGTAGCGTTTAAGTTTCGGATCGGCGCCAACCACTTGCGGTCCCACCGGACCATTAATCGGATATCCAATGCCGTCGAAGATATTCTTGACGATAGACGACGCGTCGACGCTATAGTTGACCGCTTGCCGAACCAGTTTGTTATCGAACGGCGGCATGGCGACATTCATCGTCAGAAAAAACATGCGCAAGCCTTCGATCTCCTCGATTTTTACCCGCGGGTGGCGGCGCAGGCGAGCAACTTCATGGAGCGGTATGTTGTTGATGAAATCCGCCTGGCCGGATTCTAGGGCGGCTAAACGTGCCGCGTCCTCGGTGACCTTACGGAAAACGATTTCCTTGATCGCGGCTTTGCCGCCCCAGTAGTCATCATTGCGGGTGAAGACCATGTTGCCGCCGCGCTGGTAACTGACGAATTTGTAGGGGCCGGTGCCGATGAGGTTGTCAAACAGCTTGTCGCCATATTTGTCGGCAGCCGCCTTGCTGATGATGAAACGGTTGTCGATGCGATCCAAAAACACCGCGTTGGGTGTCTTTGTCACTAAGATCACCGTTCGATCGTCCGGGGTCTGGACTTCCGTGACGTCCTTAAAGTTGGCCGCTTGTAGACTCCCGCCCTTGGCATCGCGCATTTTCTCGATGGAGAAGGCCACATCCTTGGAGGTTAGCATCGCGCCATTGTGAAACTTGACCCCCTTGCGCAGCTTGAAGGTCCAGCGGTTTCCTTGAAAATCCCAGGACTCGGCCAGGACACCGACAAAGTCTTTTTTTCCCGGATCGAATTCCACGAGCGGCTCTATGACATGCTGCCAGTTACCGTAGATCGGACTCGAACTATGATTGTAAGGATGGATCGAGTCGGCCACGCTCGAATGATAGATCGTCACGCGATCGCGTGAGGCGGCCTGCGCATTACGCAATAAATACGGCCCCACTGCCGCTCCAGCAGCCAGCGCC
>JBGTCC010000586.1:0-3027 GCA_041749055.1 Thermodesulfobacteriota bacterium
CCGGTCGGTTCTCAAGTCGATGCGCCGGCGCGGCACCAGCGAGTTACTTGAAACCAAGGGGTTTCTGCCGCCCGAGCCGGAGCATAAGCCTAACGACGCGCCACTGAGTTTCATCTTCGTCGACCGCGTTCAAGCCAGGACGCGTACCGACGGAAACAAACTATTTCGCAGCGCCCGCCGCCGGCGCTGGCTCACCGCATGCGTACAGACTATCGCCGGGGTTTGCTTCGCGGCGACGATGACCGCGGCCTTTCTGTCGGCCGGCAAGATGGATTTTTCGCCGTTCCGCTTCGCCTTTCTGACCTGGATCAATATCTGGCCGGCGCTCATGGCCATCGACCTGATCGTCAGTCTGTCGCGCCGCAGCCGTTGGTTCGGCTTGCTGGGCTACTTTGCGATGGGCGCCGTGATCGCCGCCGTCGTGTTGGCCAAGAATCCCAGTCTGCCGGTCGGTCAATTGCTTTATCTCTGGCTCGATCTCAACGCCATCCCCACTATCCTGCTGCTGATCTTTCTCAACCGCCGCATTCGTGCCGTGGGGCCGTTGGTGTTGGTGTTTATGATCATCGGTGTAACCGGCGCCACCCTCACGACAAGTTTAGTGGGCAATAATCCGAACTTGCTCAAAGCGGTCGGCGAGTTAAGCTTTGCCATCGGCTTGGGCGCCACCGGTACGATGATCGGGCTGCATCTTATCGGCTTTGCCGCCTGCGCCATTGTCGGCTGGTTGATGCTCGAATTGCTGCGCCAGCTCTACGAGAGCAAGCATATCGGCGAGCAGTCGATCAACGTCGATGCCATGTGGCTGCTTTTCGGCATCGTCAATTCGATTGGCCTGGTGTTTGAAGGTTACCGGTGGTTCGCCAGCGGTTTCGTCGCGTTTGCAATTTATAAACTCATTGGCGCCGGGTTATTTCATCTTTTTGGCGTCTCGCGGCGGGCGAACAAGAAGGGGCACCGGCTGCTATTGCTGCGCGTCTTCGCACTCGGCAAACGTAACGAGCAGCTATACGACACTGTGGGCAAGTCCTGGCGCGCCGTCGGCAGCATCCAGATGATCGCTGGACCGGACTTGGCGACCACGACCATCGAGCCCCATGAATTTTTGGATTTCGTCAGCGGCAAACTCGACCGCCGTTTCATCGACTCCGGCCGCACCCTCGACCTACGCATCGACCAGATGGACTTGGCGCCCGACCGCGAAGGACAATTTCGCGTGACGGAATTCTTCTGCCATGACGATACCTGGAAGATGACTTTGGCGCGCCTGGCCGACGATAGCGATGCGGTGCTGATGGATTTGCGCGGCTTCTGCCAGGCCAATGCCGGCTGCGTATTCGAGATCCACGAGATTTTCAACGCCGTGCCGCTGGCGCGGGCGGTGTTCGCCATCGACAAGAGCACCGATCAAACTTTCATGCGCCAAACAATGGCACAGGCCTGGCGTCAAGTGAAAGACCGCTCGCCCAATCGCCGCCTCGAAACGGCACAGGTCAGACTGGTCCAGCTAGGTGACACCGGAGGCATGCAAAATTTGTTGTATGCCCTATGCACCGCGGCGACGGCCCGGTAGGGGCGACCGGCCGGTCGCCCTTTCACTCCTAATGCCGGTTATGTCCGAAGGTCTTATCGTAGTCGCGCTGAAGTTCTTTGGGAATGAAATCTTCTTCGAGCTGTATGATCTTTTTCGCCGGCAGGATCGGATCTTGAGTGCGCGGTACCATGCCGTATTTCGACGCTTGGGCTTTCTTGTTCCACTCGTCGAGCGCCACCGGGCCGCGTTCCTTGACCTCGTGCAACACGTCCCAGGTCGATTGAAGACCGTTGGCGGTGGTTAAACTCGGATACAGCACCGCCGCCACGCCGAGCTTGTGAAATTCATCGAAAGTCGGCGAGGGCTTCGGCCCATAATAGGGCGCAATCACCGGCACCGGAATGCGCCGGCACGCCTCGGCAATTTGCTCGCGTTCGGTCATGGTATTCATCCAGACGGCGTCGACGCCGGCGTCCTTGGCGTAGGCGATGCCGCGGCGCACCGCATCTTCGAAGTTACCGCCATCGGAGCCCACCGAATCGCAACGCGCGCAGACGACAAAGTCGGCGTCGAGTTCCTGTTTCGCCGCCACCGCCGCTCGGTATTTGCCGACCGCTTCATCCACCGAGATCAAGCGCCGTCCCGCCAGCGTCCCCGATTTCTTCGGCGCTTCTTGATCTTCGATATGCAAACCCGCCGCGCCGGCGCGAATATAAGCCTGCACGGTGTAATAAACATTCACGGCGTTGCCGTAACCGGTGTCGGCATCGGCAAACACCGGAATGTCGGTGACGTTGGCGATGCGCCGCACCGACTCGACCATCTCGTTCAAGCCGAGCAAGCCGACATCGGGATAGCCATAGACATAGGCCGCCACCTGCGAGCCAGACATAAAAAAAGCTTCGTAGCCGGTAATCTCCGACATGCGCGCGTGCAACGGGCTAAAGCCGCCGGACATGACGAGCAGCTCGGGACGGGCCAGCAGTTCTTTCAAGCGAGTGGTCGATTTCGACTTCATAGTGACTTTCCATTATCACATCGCTTGCCGCGGAGAAATGCTTGCGCGCAGCTGCGCCGGCATGGTGGCGCCAGCCATGTCGGTGATCGCGGGATATTGCAGTACAATTTTTGACACGCCGGACAAAAGTGTTTCTCCCTTTATTTCTTAGTGAGCCCATAAACGGCTTATTTAGGCGAGCTTGGAGGGTGGCGACAATGGCCTGGTTGTTGCTCCGAAACCGCGTGGAAGTTTCCTGATTTCACCAGCGTTGGTAATTAGCATTTGGTTACGATCCATGGCCGATATTTTCCTCAGTTACGCCCGAGAGAATAGCGAGATCGCCAAGCGCTTAAACGAGCGCTTGGAGAAACTCGGTTGGTCGGTCTGGTGGGACTGGGAGATCCCGGCGGGCCAAACCTGGAGCGATACGATCGAGCGAGCGCTGGCCAGCATGCGCTGCATGGTCGTCCTTTGGTCGATGGATTCCATCGAC
>JBGTCC010000587.1:0-3510 GCA_041749055.1 Thermodesulfobacteriota bacterium
TTCTCGACGTGGCGACGGCAGCGTGGGTGTATGAGCGCGCAAAGAAGTTTGGCGTGGCGATCGAACTGGAGGTGTAGGGAAACATCGGAGTAATGGAGTATCTGAGTGCTGGAATGTTGGTTCTGGATACTTTCAAAACCCATCATTCCAATTTGTTGAGTCTGGCTGATCTGTCGCATTCGTCGTAACGCTACTGATTTAGGAGGACGCTTACATGACAGCCCTGTGCATCATCGACGCCGGCGGCCCTATTCGCGATATATTCGGCGATTGGCCATGTAGATAGGGGCATGAGCCAATCATGATCGCGACTTTCTGGGGTGGTGCGCTGTTCGCGTCTAGTATGGCATTGATTCGGTAGCTGCGAGTGGGCCGAGTTGTCTAATCGCGCACGAGTGGCAAACCCGCTGCTTGCCGCGTTCCATTGATCTCATCCAAAACCATTTCTTCCACCGACTGAATTTTCCAGCCGAACTCTTTCACTGTGCGTGAGTTGTCGAAGTTCCACGCGGGCACGCGGGCTTTTTCGTCGAAGGTGATTTCGGCGTTCGGCAAATATTTCTTGACGACGACGGCGAGCTCGTTGCCGGTGGGGGTTGGGCCGGTGCCCATGTAGGTGTCTTGTTTCACTGCGTCGGCAAGCGCCATCTTGGTGTAGAGCTGGGCGATGTCGCCGACGCCGACGATGTTGCGCGGGCCGTTGGACGGCCAGTTGCCGAAGCCCGGTTTGCCCAACGCGGGATCTTGGATCATGCGTTTGGAAAAAGCGGTGTTGCCTGGTCCAATGACGGCGGCGGAGTGGACTTTGACGATCTGGACGCCGTAGATATTGCTGTAGCGCTCGGCTAAACCATTGTTGACGAGCTTCATCAAGCCATAGAGACTTTTCGGCGCGCGCGGTTCGCTGTTCTCATCGATCGGCTCGGAGCCGTAGCCGTCCTGGTAGCCGAAGATGCCGACGGTGCTGGCGAAGATGATTCGTTGCATTTTCGCCAAGCGCGCGGCTTCGAAAAGATTGGTCACGCCGATGATATTGACGCGGGCGGCATTCAAAAGATCCCGGCATTCGGGCGAGAGCAGCGGCGTCATATAGTAGCCCAGGGCGACCAGGCGATCGATGCGGTTCTCCGATACCGCCGACATGACTTCCTCGAGATTGGTCATGTTGCCTTGGATGAACGGCACGCCAGGCACCGACCCTTGCGCCGGCGCGGGCACGAGGTCGAAAGCGACGACTTCGGCGCCCTGATCCGCCAGGCTTTTCACCACGTGGCGGCCGATGTAGCCGCTGCTGCCGACGACCATGATTTTCATTGAATGACCTCCGCGATGTGCTCTGGGATTTATACGACGTTGGGATTGAAACACGCAACATCGAATAGCGTTGAACATGAAATAGCAGCTTTGTTATGAGAGGCGTAGTGCATGATTGGAAGTCCGTGGTTCTCTCTCCCCTTGCGGGAGAGAGTTAGAGTGAGGGGTGTTGAGAATTTCGCACCCTCACCTCAATCCGCTCCCGTCAAGGGAGAGGAGGTAAGATTGCCGTTGAGGGGACAGTGTAGCCAGCCGGTAGCCGTAGGCGAGGAGACCAGATTATGACTGTTGAGAAACCAAGAATCATCGACGCCGACGGCCACGTCGCCGAGGATTCGGCGGCGATCATTGCGCGGATGCCGGAGGTTTATCGGCAGAAGGCGAAATTACATCCGTTCAACCCGTTTCCGCCGTTCGATCATTTGCACGCGGGGCATCTGGTCGACATGCCGCCGGGGGCGTTTAACCGCAAAGTCGGGCCGCAGGAGTGGTTGGCGTTCTTGGACGAAGTCGGCATTGAGACGACGGTGCTCTATCCGACCGCGGGCGTGGCCTCGGCGAATATCGTCAATCCCGATTGGGCGGTCGACGCGACACGGGCGTACAACGATTGGCTGTCCGAGAGTTATTTACAGCATAGTCCGCGTTTTCGCGGTCTGGCGCTTTTGCCGCAATCGCTGATCGATCCGAGCGCGGCGGCAGATGAGCTTCGCCGCGCGGTCATGCAGCTCGGCATGTGCGGCGCGGTGATGCCGTCGAATAGTTTGCACGCGCCGCCCTTGGGTACGCCGACCTATTTCCCGGTTTATGAAGTCGCCGATGAACTCGGTTGCTGCGTCGCCATCCATGGCGGTGTGCATGGTAATCTGGGTATGGATGGCCTCGATCCCTACGCGGCGGTACACGCCATCGGCCATCCGCTGGGACAGATGATTTCGCTGGCGTCGCTGGTCTTCAACGGCGTGCTGGAGAAGTTCCCGAAGATTCGCTTCGGTTTTCTCGAAGGCGGCGTCGCCTGGTTGCTTTTCTGCCTGGAACGTTTCGATCGATCCTACGCTACTCATGTGATGCGCGATCTGCGCGGCAGTTATTTAAAACTACAGCCCGGTGAGAAAATCAGCGACTACATCATCCGCCATGTCAAAGCGCGGCGCATCTTCGTCGGCTGCGAGGGCGGCGAGCCGTTGATCGGCAAAGCCGTGCAGATGGTCGGCAACGAGCCATTCATGTATTCCAGCGACTTTCCTCACGAGGTCAACGCCGCCACCTGCAGGAAAGAGTTGGACGAGTTGATTGAAAATGGCGAACTGTCGGAAGCGGATAAAGTCGCCATCTTGTATGAGAATGCGATCCAATTTTACGGAATCAGGGAGCATTAGCCGCACCCTTCGCCGGTGCTCAGGGCGATCGGGGCATAAGTGTGACGGGCGATGACCGTCATCCCGAGGGGACACGAGGGATCGAGGAAAGATTTCTCCCAAGGGTCGAAATGACAACGATTCCGAGCTTGGCGTCTTTGCGCCTTGGCGGGAGCAACTCCCATCACTTCGCCATAAAGACCAGAAAATATTGGTGCGGCAGGAAGCTGTGTTCTTTGCTGAGCCGGAAGCCGTTGGCTTCCATCTGTTTGATCACGTCCTCGCGGGCGATTTTCATTTGCATCGGCGGGCCGACGGGCAGCTCCTTTTTGTGAAAGTCGATCATGACGATCTCGCCGCCGGATTTGAGCATTTTCTTCATCAGCGAGAGATATTTCGTTTGATTCTCGACATGGTGCCAGACGTCGCAGATGAAGAAGCGATGGACCGATTGGTCCGGCAGCAGCGGATCGTCCAGGTCGGCGAGGATGGAGACGATGTTGGCCGATTTGGTTTCGCGGATGCGCCGGTTGATGGGGCGGATCATGTCGGCGCTGACGTCGACGGCGTAGATTTTGCCTGTGGCGCCGACCTGATGGGCCAGGCGAAATGTGAAATAGCCCGTGCCGGCGCCGATATCGGCGATGGTTTCGCCGGGCTTGAGGTTGAGCGCGCTCACGACCTCATGAGGTTTCTGATATTCATCGCGCCTGGGGTCCTCCAAAGCTTTTATGTAAGCTTTGGGATCGTTGTGCAGGCGATGCATTTGTTGATGATCGCGCTTAGCCGCATCTTGGCCGTAGCCGTTCGCCGACATGAACGCCAGGAATAGCAGCGG
>JBGTCC010000588.1:0-3388 GCA_041749055.1 Thermodesulfobacteriota bacterium
CGGCGGTAATAAAAATCATGTCGGAGCCTTCCAAATACTCCCTGATCTGTTCTTGATCCTCCAACGCCGCGCGCCGGCCGATCTCCGGGTTGGCGCCCGCGCCTAACCCCTTGGTCACCAAGCCGCCCAGTTGGATCCGCACCGGCGCTTGGCTCGCTTCCAAAGACTGCGCGTCGGTATTCGCCACCATGAAATCGACGCCGGTAAGTCTGGCGCCGATCATGGTGTTGACCGCGTTGCCACCGCCGCCACCGATACCGATGACCTTGATGCGCGCAGTCATGCTGTTTTGCCGCTCGACTATTTCAAACATATTCTCTCCTCCTCCGCTAAACTTGAAAATTGATATCCCCGTCTAAAAAAACTCACTGAGCCAATCCGTCATGCGATGCTTCACCTTGGCGAGCATCTTGTCGTCCCGCGGCCGCGCCACACCGCGCTCCTGACCCTTCATGCCATGGAGCACCAGCCCGACAGCTGCGGCGTAAATCGAATTATCGACGACATCGACCAAACCGCCGACCTGTATCGGCACACCCAAGCGCTCCGGCAAACCGATGGAGCGCTCGGCCATCTCGACGGCGCCGGGCAGTAGCATGGCACCGCCGGTGGCGACGATGCCCGACGCCAGGGATCCGTCAAAACCGGACTTGGCGATTTCTTTCTGGACCAATTCGAAGATCTCGTCTAGGCGCGGCTCGATGATTTCACAGAGAATTTGCCGCGACACCGTTCCCGCCTCTTTGCCGGCGATGCTGGGCACCTCGACCCGCTCCTGATCCATCGCCATCGCCGCTTTGGCGTAGCCATAACGTTGCTTGATGCGCTCGGCGTCGCCAAACGGCGTGCGCAAACCGGCGGCGATATCGTTGGTCACATGATTGCCGCCGATGCTGAGCACCGCGGTATGCTTCACTGTGCCGTCATGAAATACCGTGATATCGGTGGTGCCGCCGCCCATATCGACTAGAACCACGCCCAACTCGCGCTCTTCGTCGGTGAGCACCGCTTCGGCGGCGGCCAGCGGCGTGAGCACGATCTCGGCGACGTTGAGGCCGCTGCGATTGCAACACTTGACGATGTTCTGCACCGAAGTCACCGCGCCGGTTACCACATGGACTTTGGCTTCCAAGCGGACGCCGGACATGCCCAACGGTTCTTTAATGCCGTCCTGCTCGTCGATGATGTAGTCCTGGGGCAAGACATGCAGCACTTCGCGATCCAGCGGAATCGCCACCGCCTTGGCGGCGTCGATCACCCGGTCGAGATCGCGCTGGGTCACTTCTTTGTGCTTCACTGCAACAATGCCGTGGCTATTGAACGATTTGATATGGCCGCCGGAGATGGCGGCGAAAACCGTGTGAATCTCGCAACCGGCCATCACCGCCGCTTCCTGCACCGCACGCTTGATCGAGCCAACGGTGCTTTCAATGTTGATGACGACCCCCTTGCGCAGCCCTGCTGACGCGTGGCTGCCGACGCCGATGATGTCGACGCCGCGGTCGGTCATCTCGCCGACCACGGCGCAAACCTTTGAGGTGCCGATATCCAGACCAACAACTATGGTATTTTTCTTCGCCATATCCTTCGATCTGCCGGTTGCCAATGAGTCCTGCCGGCTTCTCTACTCCTTTTTCCCTCGCAAACGCGCCACCACCTGATCGCGAAAGCTCATATCCAAAGACGCCAACCGGTCCTCGTTGCCCTTCCACAATTCCAGCAAACGGTCCAAGCGCGCGACCTTCTCCTCCCAATCGCCCCAGCCCAGCCGCCAGGCCACCGGGAATTTCGTCGGATAGACCACCAGTCGGTCCGGCGCTTCGAAGTGAATTTCCGACAGGGTATGGGAGTGCTGCGCCAGCAAATCGGTCAAGCCTATGGCGTCGCGGATGCGCTGGCGCGCCGCCGGATCGCCGCGCATTAGCCCTTCGGCATAGATACCGGTGAGCAGCGGATACTTGATACTCTCACCCGAACCGACTTCTTTGAACACCACGGCGTCGGCGTCGATGTAGTAGAGCTTACGGACGCCGACAATCGCTTTGGGTGTGCGTTCCGCCACGTCAATTACGATCCGCCGCGGGAAATCGCGGCGCACCAACACCCGGCGCACCCAAGGGTGTTTGGCGATTTTCTTCTCGATGGCGACGGCGTCGACGTTCCAAATGTTCATCCCTTGGCGCAGTCCGGCGATGGCGACGATCTCGTCGCCGCCGACCTTGTCGCCGCCATGGACCTCGATCTGGCGCACGGCGAAATAGCGGTTGTCGGCGAAAAAATCCCGCGTCGAGCGCACGGCAATGGTCAGCGGACCGCTGAATCGATAAAGCAGGGCTCCGGCAACTAGCAGCACTGCCACCATGCCTGCGATCAACCAACGGCGCCGGCCACGCTTTGCATCGCGCTTGCGATTGTCTCTCCGGTGAACTTTCAATTGCATAGGCTTCGACTAATGGTCCAACCAGTCGCCGAGATACTTCACTTCAGCGACTAAATTAATATTGAAACGGCGGCGCACCTCGCTTTGGGCTAGCTCCATCAATTGGCGCACCTCGATGGCTTTGGCGCCGCCAAGATTGACGATGAAGTTGGCATGGCGCTCGGCGATCTGCGCTTGGCCGATCCGCTGGCCCTTCAAACCGCTGGCTTCGATCAATCGGCCGGCGAAATCCCCCGGCGGATTGCGGAACATCGACCCAGAGTTTGGGAATCCCGACGGCTGGCTGCTTTTCCGTTTACCCACCAGCTCGCGCAATTTGGCATTCACCTGCGCCGCTTCGTCCCGGCGCAAGCGCAGCACAACTCGAGTCACCACCGTGCCCGCCGGCAGGTGCGCATCGCGATAACTAAAGGCCATCTGCTCTCTCGAGAAAATCAGCGCCTGGCCGTCATGATCGATCGCGTCGACGCGCTCGACCACTTTTTCGAACTCCGAACCGTAAGCCCCTGCGTTCATCGCCAGCGCGCCGCCGACGCTGCCGGGAATCCCTTCGGCGAATTCCAGACCGGCGTATCCCTTGCGCGCCGCCTGGCGCACCAGCTGGGTGACGGCGTAGGCCGCGCCAACTTCGACTTCGATATTTTCGCCAACCTCGCGCCATTCGATCTTTTTGAACTCACCGGTTAAATGAATCACCGCGCCGCGCACACCGCGGTCGCTGACCAGGACATTGCTGCCGTTGCCCAATAGACATAACGGCACCTGATGGCGGCGCAGCGCGATGACTACCTCGGCGAGCGCCGCGCCGTTGTCGGCCTCGATAAAATAATCCGCCGGCCCGCCGATCTTCATTGACGTATAGCGCGCCAGCGGCTCATCGAACTTGATTCGCACGCCAGAAAGCGCCGCAAGCTCATGCACTAATGGTGAATCGTCGGTTGCTCGTGC
>JBGTCC010000589.1:0-4435 GCA_041749055.1 Thermodesulfobacteriota bacterium
GATCGCCGCCTCGACGAGAGATGGTTTCAAACTGCAGCACGCGACGTACGGCGCGCAAACCATGGGTAATCAAGTCACTCGGCCATTCGCTACTGGCTATGGTGTTTTCAGCCCAAGCTCATTTGCCACCGCTTGCTCGACGTCGGTGCCCTTGAAGAAGTCCGGGTTGTTGCGCGTGTGCAGCTGCGCGGCGTTGGTGAAGGTGAACTCGCGGAAATCCTGCGCCGTCACGAAGCCCTTCTCGACCATCTCAAACGCTTCGGGAATCACTTCCCGGAAATCGGGCACGTCGAAATGGGTGAAGTCGGAGCTGAAGACCGGCCGCAGTCGAACGCCCATACGGGGATCGAAGGCCCACATGGTTGCCCGGTCGTCGGCCTCGCAGCCGAAGTAGAAGTTGCCGGAAAAGACGGCCCGGATTTCATCCTTTGAGTTAACTCCTGACGCGGCAAAATCGTCCGCGACATGTTCGGGCCGGCCGAGCTCTTCGATACTGCACTCCGGGCGAAATGCGTCCAAGCTGTACATGATCGCATCGGCGTTGGCCTTCAGCCTCTTATCGCCGTAGCGATTGATAAGCTCATGCAGCTCCGTGACGCTGGTGGCGTTCGGGTATTGTAAACCGGCGCGGCGGCGCTTCTCCCAGTGTTCGATCATGTCGGCGCACAGCTGACAGGCCCAGCTCACGCCGCCTTCCATGAAACCGAAATTGAGGCGCGGATAACGACGCGCGAGGCCGCCCAGAAATACTCCGCGCGCGAAGGCGTGGTTGGATTCGGCGAAGTGGCCGATATGGTTGTAGGTAAAGTTACTGATCGACGCGCGGTCTTGCCAGCGGCCGCTGCCCGAGTGTTGCGTCACGGCGACGCCAAGGTCGACACAGCGCTGCCAGAACGGTTCATAGTCGTAGGGGCTGTCGAGGGCGATGGTATCGCAGTACCAAGCGGCGTTCTGCCGGTCAATTCCACCTGCCACCGCGGCTGGGATCGGCCGCTCCTGGTTTCCCCGCAACATGATCGCTCTATAACCAAGCTGCCCGACCGCGAATTCCAGCTCCTCAAGCGCTTCGTCCGGCGTGTGGGATGGGATGATGGCCACCGGCGCAAACTTTGTGGCGTAGGGCGCAAACATCTCAGCCGTCATCATGTTGTAGGCACGCACCGCGGCCAGGTGCAGGTCGCCCTGAGCCATGCCGTTGATGCTAAGCCCGAAGCTTGGATAGATCAGCGCGAAGTCGATGCCTAACTCGGGCAGCCGCTCGTTGAGCAACGCCGGCAGCAGCCCCGTCGCCTTGTCGAGCGTATTGCTAGTCACCCCCCACCAGATAGCACGCCGCGTGCGATTGTGTTGGCGTTCCTCCGGGGTGGACCGGTACCAAGCGTCCCTGCCGCGCCACAGCGCTCGCATCTGGTCAACAGACTTCGCGCCGCCCACCTCGCTCAAGTATTCAAGAAAGACCGGAATCGGCTCCACCCAATGGCCGTCGCCGTCGATCACCGGATGCTTCAGCCCATCGTGTATCTCTACCGCTCGATTCTCCATGGCCGCTGCTCCTCCCGCTCATTTACTTCCTCTATAATCGCTAAGCCGGCGAGTCGTCAATCGCAATCGAAAGCTCGCGTTCCGGGAAAGCTGCGCGAGAGTTTGCAAGGAGCAAGTAATTGACCTGATCGCGGTACTGCCGATTGACTTGGCGGGCGCCGGTACGTTAGCCTGCCAAACGAATTCACAGCCAAGTTTGTCAAAAGAGATTTTTGAGCGAGTGCGCACCGCGACATGGCCGAACGTTTGACTACCGAGCAAATCGAACGCTACAGCCGCCAGATTATGGTCCCCGACCTTGGCGGCAAGGCGCAGATGCGCCTGTGCCAATCGCGCGTTCTGGTCATCGGCGCCGGTGGCTTGGGCTCGCCGGCGGCGATTTATTTAGCCGCGGCCGGCATCGGCACGCTGGGAATCGTCGATGCGGACAAAGTGGAACTGTCGAATTTACAACGCCAGATCCTTCACGCCACCACCGATATTGGCCGGCCCAAGGTCGAGTCTGCGAAAACGACGTTGACCGCACTCAACCCCGATGTCGAAGTGATCGTCCATCCAGTCCGCTTCGATGAGAGTAATGCCGAACAAATCGCCACGGGATTCGACTTCATCGTCGACGGCAGCGACAACTTCGACACCAAGTTTCTCGTCAACGACCTGGCCGTAAGGTTGGGCATCGCTTTCTCCCATGCCGGCATCGTCCGCTTACAGGGCCAGGTCATGACCGTGGTCCCGGGTAAGAGCGCGTGCTACCGCTGCCTGTTCAAATTCCCACCGCCGCCAGAAGAAATTTTGAACTGCCAAGCCTCCGGCATCCTCGGCGCTGTGGCCGGCACCATCGGCACCATTCAGGCCACCGAGGCAGTAAAATATCTGGCCGGCTTCGAGGACGGCCTGCTCACCGACCGCTTATTGGTCTACGACGCCAAGAATATGAGCTTCCGCGCGGTCGAAGTCAGACGCGACCCGCAATGCGCCGCCTGCGGCAGGAGCGCTGACAAAACCGCAACCACATAGCTTCGATCAGCCCATCGAGAGAGTCTTCAAATGAGTTTCGTCCAAGGCCTTGAGTGCCGCGAGTGCAAGCAACAGTACCCCAACCAGCCGATTCATGTATGCGACAACTGTTTCGGTCCGCTCGACATTCGCTACGACTACGACGGGATCAAACAAGCCATCAGCCGCGACAAGATCGCCGCGCGGCCGCATAATCTGTGGCGCTATCGCGAGCTCTTGCCGATCGACGGCGAACCGCGGGTCGGTCTTTACTCCGGCTTCACCCCACTGGTGCGCGCCCATCGTCTCGGCGCCGCCCTCGGCGTTAAAGAGCTGTATATCAAAGACGACTCGGTTAACCATCCGACGTTTTCTTACAAAGACAGGGTCGTCTCAGTGGCGATTTCCAAGGCGCTGGAGTTCGGCTTCGATACCGTCGCCTGCGCCTCCACCGGCAACCTGGCCAACTCGGTGGCCGCCCACGCGGCGGTGGCGGGATTGAATTGCTATGTGTTTATTCCCGACGATCTCGAACCGGCGAAGATCATCGGCTCAGCGATCTACGGGCCCCGCGTGATCGCGATCCAAGGAAACTACGACGACGTCAATCGGCTGTGCAGCGAGATCGGCGACAAGTACCCATGGGCGTTTGTCAACGTCAACCTGCGCCCCTACTACGCCGAAGGGGCCAAGACCCACGGCTTTGAAATCGCCGAACAATTGGGTTGGAAACTGCCGCAGCATCTCGTCGTCGCGTCCGCCGGCGGCACCATCTTGCCGCGCCTGGCCAAGAGCTTTGCCGAGCTCGCCAGAGTCGGCTTGATCGAAGATAGCCGCTGTAAAATCTACTCGGCCCAGGCCACCGGCTGCGCGCCGATCATCGAGGCCTTGCACCAAGGCACGGACATCGTGACACCGGTAAAACCCCACACCATCGCCACATCCATCGCCATTGGCGACCCGGCCGACGGTTATGACGTGATCCACACCGTACGCGACTCAGGCGGCTGGGGCGAAAGCGCCACCGATTTGGAAATCGTCGATGGGATCAAGTTGCTCGCCCGCAGCGAGGGGATATTTACTGAACCAGCGGGCGGCACCGAAGTCGCAGTGACCAAAAAATTAATCGAGCAAGGGCGCATCCCGCGCGACGAGTCCATCGTCATCAGCATTACCGGCAATGGTTATAAAAGCCTGGAAGCGCTGGCGGGCAGCGTCGGCAAACCCCATGGCATCGCCGCTCAGTTGGTAAAATTCGACGAACTATTCCGGGCGTTGAATTCGGCTAGCGGAGCCGGTATGGCCGGCCCCTAACCCGGTGGAAAGTTGCAACTCCTTCACCTTGCAAGGCGCAGAGTGAAGGATTATTCTCAATTCACTAAGTCAATTTTACTTGGAATTTTCAGGAGGTTCGTTATGTCCGTGCGAGTTCGTGTTCCCACCCCGCTTCGTAAGTATACGCAGGGGGCCGACGAAGTGAGCGCTGCCGGCGGCACCGTCAAGTCTCTCGTCGACGATCTGGAAAAAAACTATCCCGGCATCAAAGAGCGCATCTGCGATGAAACCGGCAAGGTGCGCCGCTTCGTCAACGTCTATGTGAACGGCGACGACATTCGCTTTTTGCAAAATCTCGACACGGCGCTCAAGGAAGGCGATAACATTTCCATCGTGCCCGCCATCGCCGGCGGGCGTTAGTCGACCGATGGTAGCGACGATGACCCAAACCTCGCCCAACTTGCGCTTGGTTCCAGCGGACCCCGGCGCACCAAGTAAAGTCGAATCGACCCTCGATTTGATCGGCAACACCCCGCTCTTGGAAATTCAGCGGATCGGCGCACGCTTGCCCAAAGGCGTCAAAGTTTTCGCCAAACTGGAAGGCTTCAATCCGGGCGGCTCG
>JBGTCC010000590.1:0-7568 GCA_041749055.1 Thermodesulfobacteriota bacterium
TTACCGTGGGTTTGTTCTTCGGTGCTACGGCGAATGCTAACGCTTCGATTTCCGCTTTGAGATAGTTTTCCACGATGTCGGGGCGTTGGCTGAGAAAGGACTGCGGCACGACCATCGCCTGTCCGACGGTTCGTTGAACGAGGTTGGCGGATTCGCCGAGAACCGTGAAGCCTTTCTGCCTCAGGATTTTGCTAAACACGCCGTCGAGCGCGGCGGCGTCGGCGATGCCGGTCTCGACGGCTTGCATCATGATCGGTTGATCGCCGAGTACCTGCATGCTGATCTGATCGCGGGTTTGATCGAGGCCCAAATGTTCGAGCCAAAAGAGCACCCCCATCTAGCCGGTGCCGCCGATACTGTTGAGCGCGATTTTTTTACCGCGCAAATCTTCCGGGCGCTTGATGTTCGGCCGGGCGATGAAGTCATAGCTGTTCCGGCTGGAAAAGGACCCGACGATTTTGAAATCATGGCCGGCGCCCACCGCCGCCAGCGTCGCGCTGCCGCCGCTGCGGCCGAATTGAATGTCCCCGGAGGCCAAGCCGGCGACGAGAAGCGGCGCGCCGCGGATATAAACTTGGTCGGTCTGGAGCCCGTTTCTGGCAAGAAAGCCCTGCTCATCGGCGATCCACAATGGCGCCGCCCGGCCATTCATCGCCGCGTAGCCGACCACGACTTTAGTTAACGACGTTGCGGCGAAAACGGAGAAGGCTGAAAACAACCAGACGAAGACTGCATAAGCAAACATTCGTCCAGCTTACCGCCCCATCAACTTCTGCACGAACCCCTCTTCTTCCAGCTTTTTTAAGAAAAGGTCGTCGATAAATTTTTTCGCGGCGGCTTACAGGACTCGGTTGAACCATAGCAGCGAGAGCAGCGCGGAAGCCAGCGCGGTGATTGCCGCGGCGGCGGCGAAGAGGGCGGTGATTTCCATATTCTTCTTTTCGAGCAAGAATTTGGTGTTGAGGGACTCGTAGACTTTTTTTAAATCGGTAGCCGTGCCGGCGTAAAAATATTGGCCGCGAGTCACGTCGGCGATCGTTTTGAGCGTGTCCTCGTCGAGGCGCACGCGCATGGACCAGCCTTCATAGCCAATGGTCTCGCCGCTTTTCGTGCCGAATCCGACGGTGAAGACGCGCACGCCGCGGTCGGCGGCCATCCGCGCCGCTTCCATGGAGTCGGGGCCTGTGGTCCTCTGGCCATCGGTAAGCAAAATGATCGCGGCAGAGGCGTAAGAGCCGGGCGCTACCGGTTTGAACTCTTTCTTTTCCGCTTTGCCGGTCTGGTCGAGCGGCATGCCGCGCGGCGCGTAACGCCCGTAGATCAACGAGCTCACGTCAATCCCAGCATCGGGGAAAATGGTCGCGAGAGAAACGATAATGCCGCTGCCGATAGCGGTGCCGCGCTGCAGTTGGAAGCGATCGATGGCGCCGATAATATCTTCGCGATTATGCGTGGGTACCTGCACGACCGCCGCGGTTCCGGCGAAGGACACCACGCCGATGCGTACGTTGGAGGGTTGCTCGGCGACGAAGGCTTTGGCCGCGGCCTGGGACGCGCTAATCCGATTGGGCTGCACGTCGACGGCGCGCATGCTGCCAGAGACGTCCATGGCGAGGATGATGGTTTGGTGTTGCGACGGCAAGGTGACCACGGCGGCGGGACGGGCGACGGCGACGAGCATGGCGATCAGTGCCAGCAAAAACAGCAGCGGCGGAATGTGGCGGCGAAATCTCTGGCCCGCGCCCATCGCGTCCTTCACCATGCTCAAACTCGCGTATTTGAGCGCGCTCTGCTGCTTGCGGCGCAATAGATAGAAATAGCCGGCCACGAGTGCCGGCACGGCCAGCAGCAGCCAGAGCATCTCAGGCCAGAGAAACGTCATGGCTCCCTCGTAAATGCTGCGGCAGGCCGCCACCCGCCAACTGGCTGCGCCGCTTGCGCAAATCGGCGAAGCGGAGAATCGCATTTGCCAAATCATCGTTGGTCGATAACTCCAGCGCGTCGACTCCGGCCTGGGTGAACGCCGAACGCAGCTCCTGCTCGCGGCGTTCGGCCAAAACCGCGAAGCGCTTGCGGAAAGCGCGATCGTGGGTGTTGACGAATAATTGCTCGCCGGTCTCGGCGTCGCGCATCATGATCATTCCAAGGTCGGGCAACTCCATCTCCAATGGGTCGTAGAGCCGCACGGCGATGATCTCGTGGCGCTGCGCGAGATTCGCCAGCGACTTGGCCCAGCCGGGCGTGCTGATGAAATCAGAGACGACGAAAACCAGCGAGCGTCGTTGCATGACGCGCAGAGCGGTCTGGAGAAAATCGCCCAGGTTGGTCGGCGCCGAGTGCGAAGGCTCGGGCCGGGAAAGGATTCTGTGCAAAATATGCAGCGCGTGGCGCCGGCCGCTGCGCGCCGGAATTACCGTATCCACGCTGTCGCCGTAAAAGAGCGCGCCGACGCGATTGCCGTGACGAGTCAGGACCCGCGCCAGCACGGTGACGAATTCAGTCGACACGGAACGCTTCTTCACGCGGGCGCCAAAGTCCACGGACGGGCTCAAGTCGAGCAGGAACCAGGCCATCACTTCCCGGTCTTCGTTGTAGACCCTCACGTAAGGCGTCTGGAGACGAGCGGTGACGTTCCAATCGATGTAGCGAACGTCGTCGTAATACTGATACTCGCGCAGATCGGCGAGATCGAGCCCGAAACCGCGAAACAGGGTCTGATAGTTGCCATGCAGCAGCCCGTCCAGGCGTCGAATCACCGTCCACTCGAGACGGCGCAGGATGTTCTCGGCGCCGGCCGTATGAACAGATTCCTGGACGGGACTCATCGGCTGATTGCTCCAAGCATGAAAAAGGCTCAAACCATTGAAAAAATTCTAGCCGTTGATAAGCATCTCCGTTCGCTCAAGACAGGTAATTGGATTACTGGAGTTGCCGAGTCATGAGGTATGGATGGCAACCCACCACGCCAATATTCCACTACTCCAACACGCCAATTTTACAAGCTCGCGCCAAGTCTAACATGAGTATCCAATGGCTTTTCGGGAGCCGGTATGTGCTCCATGATACGGCGGATCAAATGATCCGGCGTCACGCCTTCAGCCAGCGCTTCATAGGTCAGCACTTGGCGATGGCTAAATACATCGAGAACTAGATCGGTGACGTCTTCTGACAAAACATAGGTGCGCCCGCGCAGAAACGCCAGCGCCCGCGCGCCCTCGATAAGATGAATCGAGGCGCGCGGGCTGACACCGAAAGATACGTACTTGGCCACTTGGGCAACCCCAAAGCGATCGGGGTCGCGCGTCGCCGAGGCGAGCCGCACCGCATATTGCTTGAGCGCCGGATCGACGTAGACATGCTGACACTCGCGCTGTAGCGCGCTCAGTTGCTCAGTGGTCGCCAGCGGCACGACGTCGTTGGGAGTGCCGGTCACTCGGTCGACGATAACGAACTCTTCTTCTTCGGTAGGATACCCGACGAGCACCTTCATCATGAACCGGTCTACTTGCGCTTCCGGCAACGGATAGGTTCCTTCGGTTTCGATGGGGTTCTGCGTGGCCATCACCAAGAACGGTTCGGTCACACGATGGCTCTCACCGGCGATGGTGACCTGGCGTTCTTGCATCACTTCGAGCAGCGCGCTTTGAACTTTCGCCGGCGCTCGGTTGATCTCATCGGCCAGCAGCAGATTGGTAAAAACCGGTCCCAATGAAGTGGTAAATTCGCCGGTCTTCTGATTGTAGATGCGTGTGCCCACCAGATCCGCCGGCACGAGATCCGGGGTGAATTGAATTCGTTTGAACGAGCCGCGAATGGTTCTCGCGAGCGTCTTGACCGTCAGCGTCTTGGCGAGACCGGGCACGCCCTCGACGAGCAGGTGCCCCTGCGCCAGTACCGCCACCAGCACGCGCTCGAGAAAACGATCCTGGCCGACGATGACCTTCTTCACCTCGTAGAGGATGCGCTCCATGAGCGAAGCAACTTCTTTGTGGTTTGTTTCTCTGTCCATAGGCCCCTTTTTGCTGGCGATCGCGATTGCCCTAGAACGGCGGCACGCCGGCAGCGGCTGCAGCATTTTCAATGGGCACAGCAAAGCCAATGCCGACAAAAAAACGCTGGTCCGTCGGATTGAGAATCGCGGTGACGATGCCGACAACCTCGCCCCGGGCGGTTACCAACGGCCCGCCGGAGCTGCCGGGATTAGCCGCAGCATCGAACTGGATGAGATTAGTCAACAAGCGTTTCCCATTCGGGGAGATGAACTCGCGGCGCAATCCGGAGACGACTCCAGCGCTCGCCGAAGGACCTATGCCAAAAGGATAGCCGACGGCGACAACCTGCTCGCCTATGGCAAGGTCCGCGGTGGAGCGCATGGTGGCCGCGGCCAAATCGTCGGGAATCTTATGCGCCTGAAGCACGGCCAAATCATGCTCAGGCTGCATACCGGTCACCGTGGCGTCGGATTCGAGCCCGTCAGCAAACACGACTTGCACCCGCTTGGCGCCGAACACCACATGAAGATTGGTCAAGATCACGCCCTTGTCGACGATCACGACCCCGGTGCCGACGCCCTTTTCGCTCTCTTCGCCGTTCTTGTTCGGTTCCATTCGGCGTACCCGGACCACCGACGGTCGAATGATCTCGTACGCTTTCGCCGCCGCGGACGGCAGAACATTGGTCTCGAGCGTGTGCAGCACTGCGGCGCGAATATCTTCCTGAGTGACCGGACGCGGCGCCGGCGCAAATAACCCGTGGGTAAATACCACCACTAACGAGAGCAGCCCGGCGGCTGCCAGCCAAAGCGGGCGTTCGTAGCGCGCGCATAAGTTGCGCCAGCGCGAGCGGGGTTTTTGACTCGGAACTATTGCCGAAGAACCGTCGTCGGATTGATCCGGACTCGAGGGGGGATGCGGATCGGCCGTCGGCGCTGACCGACCGGTGATCGATGAACGGCTGGAACTGTAAAGCGTAACTCTCTTCATGTGCGGCCCTGTCAATTGACCGACGCCATTCGGCTTTTCCGTCGACGCAAAGCAAACAGCCTGACCTTTTATCTATCGCACCGCTCGCCGATATTAAAGCCCGCCAGCCGAACTATGGCTAGGAGGTAGAGCCGCCGGCCAGCGCCCAACCTGAAGAAAGAATCTTTTCAGATGCCGTTGCTCGCATGTCGCCGACATGAAGGTCCAGCGCGGCCCAGGCTTCACGACTGCCGAGTCAGTCGAAGTGAAACCTACCGCCCCATCAACTTCTGCACGAACCCCTCTTCTTCCAGTTTCTTTAAATACCGATCCGTGACGAAATTCTTCGCATCGATCTTGCCAAGCTTTGGTTCGGTAGCGACCAGCGGATCGACCACGGCTTGCATGGCGCTCACCGACGGATAAGGAATGTCGGGGATCTTATTCTTGTTGTACTCGTAGGCTTCTTTCAAAAGCTCCTGATCGTCGACCCGGCTGAACTGCGCCAGCGCTTTCAAGGTATATTCCGGCTCGGTCTTGAAAATCTTGATCGCTTCGACGTAGGCGCGCAGGAAGTTGAGAATCCTGCCTTCGTTTTTCTGCAGCAATTTAGCGCTGCCGCACATTCCGGTATTGAAATAGGGAATCCCCAACGCGCCGGCGTCCGCCAGAACATTGAAATTGAATTTCTTCGCCATCGACCCGAACGGCGAGTTGAAGATAGAACCGTCGATGCCACCGGATTTAAGCGCGGCCAACCGCTCGGACTCATTGCCGATCTGCAAGATCGTCACATCCTTGGGATCGACGCCAAGCCGGCGCAGGAGTGTGCGCAGGCCGAAATCCGACGACGACGCGAAACGGCTGATACCGAAGCGCTTGCCCTTCAGGTCCGCGGCGCTTCTGATCTCTGGCCGCGTCGCCAGTTGATAGCCCATACGGTCATCGGTCATGGCAACATAAAGAATATCAGCGCCGCGCAGATTCGCCGTCACCCCCGGTGGCCCGGTCAATTGTCCCAGGTCGATATCCCCGGAGACCATCGCTTGAATCACCGTGCTGCCGCCGGGAATGTAAACGACTACGGAAGAAAGTCCGTACTTGGCGTAAAGCCCACGCTTCTCGGCCAGCGAAACCAATAGCGCGTGCGGATTGACCGAGCTATAGGCAATGCGAATGGTGTCGGCGGCGTGAGCTAAACCAGCCCAGGCCGCGCACAGCAGGGATAGCGAAATAATTCTGGTGATTTTCATGGTCATGGATGTTTTTTTACCTTTGCGCCCTCGCGCCCCGTCGATGTTATCCAGGACATGCTTGGCCGGTGAAAAATCCGAAACGCCTACAACGAAAACAGTTCCTTGGCGTTTTTATACAAAATCTTCTCTATGGTCTCGTTCGACAGTTGTTTGTGATTCTGCAAGTCGTGCAAGTTGTGCGGGAACTCGTTGTCCCAGTGCGGGATGTCGGACGCGTAGAGAAAATGCTCGGCGCCGACGTAGTCGACGGTGTGGGTCAGCTGCGACTCGCCGGGCTCGACGCTGAAGTAGAGCTTTGCCTCGCGCACGATCTCGCTCGGTTTCTTCTTCAGCAGCGGCATTTCGATCTCGCCGCGCTTCTCCCAGTGCTCGTCCAAACGGTCTAAGTAATACGGCAACCAAGTCGCGCCGATTTCCAGGAACGCCAATTTCAACTTCGGGAAACGCACCGGCAAGCCCTGACAAACGATACTGGTGAATTGGAGCAGGATGCCGACTGGAAACGCGTAGGAATGAACCTCGGCGAATGTCGATAACCCCGAGGTTCCCAACTCCCGCGAAGTGTTGCGGGTGCCGTGGATGCCGAGCACGACGTTTAATTTTTCCGCTTCTTCATAAATCGGATCGTAAAATGGATCACCCAGCGCCAACGGCAAACCCGTCGGCAATATCTCGAAGCCTTTGAGGCTCAGCTCCGTCACCGCGCGGCGCAATTCTTGGGCGGCCGCTTTAGGCGAGCGCATCGGCAAGCAGCCGACGCAGAACAGCCGGTCGGAGCGCGCGTTGTACTCCTTAGCGAACTGCGTGTTGGCGGCGCGGGTCACGGCGATTTGATAGGGCACTTCCTGATTCTTGGCGATGTTGCCGGAGCCGGTGGGAAAGCAGACCGCCTTCTCGATGCCGTGCTCGTCCATGATCTTGTGCCAGTTATCGACCTGTTCTGCCGCGCTTAACCCCTTCCACGTCCGCGCCATCTCGAAGCCATCCATCATGTCGTTGTCCCAGGGCTGATCGCCGGGCCACAGTCCCGTGGTCCGTTTCACCCAGGGCTCTTCGAGATATTTGCGGATGTCCGATTGCCGTTCAAGCACATGACCGTCGGTATCGATGACCGGAAAATTCGCCATGGGAATGGCCTCCTTGGGAAATGTCTGAGCTACGATCTTCTAGTCCGGTGCCAAGCCGGCTGTCAATGCGCGAGTAGAAATAGAATTGGTGTGCTGGAGTAATGCAGTGAAGGGAAAACAATGCGGCAGCCGCTCTAAATATCCGACGCCCAATATTCCACCCCTTACTCCTTTCACCCAGTCCCGACGTACTCGGCCAGCGCGGCGCGCCAGTCGCGCATCGG